>NZ_NCWQ01000046.1:0-45853 GCF_002156885.1 Flavobacterium sp. AJR
TATATAATAATATTAACATAAAATACTATTAATTAAAAAATGGGATGTAAATTCTATAAAACAATCTTTTATAAGTATAATTGAGTACCAGGCAATAGCAAGTATTTTTGTCCTTGAACAATCAAATTTGCTAGTAATTATTTAATGTATAAAATTGGAATCTTTCTAATATTTAAACAATATTTGCAAATTATAAGAGTTTTAACTTACAGAAAAATCAATCAAACTTTTAAAAAGAATTTTATGAAAAGAATAATTTTAGTAGCTGTACTGTTCATAGCAACATCAGCAACAATGCAAGCACAATTATTACGTTTTGGTGTAAAAGCAGGGGTTAACTTTGCAAATCAAACTGGGGATAGTGCTTTTGACGGAATTGAAGTAGATAAAGAAGGAATCACTAGTTACCATGCGGGTGTAGTAGCGGAAATTAAATTACTTGAAAAATTCTCTATTCAGCCTGAGCTTTTATACTCTACTCAAGGAGCAACTTATAAAACTGCTGTTGATGAATTTAAAAATGAATTAGGATATTTATCTATTCCTGTAATGGCTAAGTTTTATTTAACTAAATCATTTAGTTTAGAATTAGGACCTCAAGCATCTTTCTTATTAAGTGAGAAAAATGATTTTGATGTGAAAAATGGTAAAACTTTCGAGTTCGGTCTTAATGCAGGATTAGGATTTAAACTTACTGAAAACATTTTTGTCCAAGGTCGTTACGGAATAGGATTAACTGAAGCTTCAAAAAATGCAGATGTTAAAAACTCTGTTTTCCAACTTTCAGCTGGATTCATGTTCTAAGAAATAATATCACATACTTTTATAAAAACCGTTCTATTTATTGGAACGGTTTTTTTATTTTTACACCGCTACTAATGAAATGTTTTGGGTGAAATGTAAAATGGATTCAAAAACAAATCAGAATTGCTTAAAATTATAATACATGAAAATTATCATTATAAACGGACCAAATTTGAATCTTTTAGGAAAAAGAGAACCTGAAGTTTACGGATCTCAAACTTTTGAAGATTACTTTGAAACATTACAAACATCTTTCCCATCTATTGAACTAAGTTATTATCAAAGTAATATCGAAGGCGAATTAATTGGAAAAATACAAGAATTTGGTTTTAACTATGATGGTATTATTCTAAATGCTGGTGCTTATACACATACCTCAATAGGTATTGGCGATGCTATAAAAGCTGTTACGACTCCTGTTATCGAAGTACATATTTCTAATACTTATGCACGCGAAAGTTTCCGCCACCAATCGTATATTTCTGGAAATGCCAAAGGCGTTATTCTTGGTTTTGGTCTAAAAAGTTACGAGCTTGCCATACGCTCTTTTTTATAGTTAAAGCGCTATAAATCATTTAACATAGTTTTAATAGGTTCATTTCTAACTTCTTTTATTTTTGAAATAAGAAATGTACCTATATGAAAAACTTTATTTTATTTGCCTTTTTACTACTTTCATTTTCAAATTACGCACAGATTAAAGGAACAATTTCGGATGAAAAAGGAAACCCTTTACCATTTGTTTCTATCTTCGAAGAGAATACATACAACAGTACTACATCTAACGAACAAGGAAAATACCAGCTCAATGTAAAAGAGATTGGCAAGAACAAAATCATATTTCAATATTTAGGGTTTAAAGCTCAAAAACTAACTGTTCCCTCTTCTGCATCACTATACACACTGGACGTAAAACTACTGGAAGAAAACTTCACTCTTAACGAAGTAATAATTAATCCTAAGGATAATCCCGCCAATGACATTATAAGAAGTGCAATTGCCAATAAAAAAGACAATTCGGAAAAAACAGGACGATACACAGCCGATTTTTATTCTAAAGGAATGTTCAAAATTAAAGATTTACCTAAAAAGATAATGGGTCTTAAAGTAGATATTGGTGATGAAATGGCCTCTAATCTCGACTCTACAGGAACGGGTGTTTTGTATCTATCTGAAACTATTTCTAAAATTACATTTGAGAAACCTGATAATCTTAAGGAGAAAATTATCGCTTCTAAAATTTCAGGTAACAATAAAGGGTATAGCTATAATACGGCAAGTTTATCTACTTATGATTTTTATAATAACACATTAAAGTTTGGCGTAAGAATGATTTCTCCTATTGCCGATAATGCCTTTAATTACTACAAATACAAACTAGAAGGAACTTTCTTTGACGAGAACAACCAGCAAATAAACAAAATAAAGGTTATCCCTAAACGTGATAAAGAACCAGTTTTTGAAGGATATATCTATATTATCGATGATAGTTTTGCCATTTATGCCATTGATCTCGATATAAAAGGGTATCGAATCAAGAATGAGCTAACGCAAATAATGAATCTTAAACAAAGCTTTAGTTATAATTCTAAAAATAAATTGTGGGCAAAAAATGCTCAAAGTTTATCTTTTACTGCTGGAGCATTTGGGGTTCAATTTACAGGAAAGTTTAATTATGTATATACCAATTATGAATTTCCTGATTCTTTCGAAAAGAAAACTTTCACTAATGAAATCGTAAGTTTTGAAGCTAATGCTAATAAAAAAGATGATTCTTATTGGAATTCTATCCGCCCAATTCCTTTAACCATAGAAGAAAGTACAGATTATATCAAGAAAGATAGTTTACAAACTATTCGAACATCGAGAAAATATACCGATTCTATTGATGCCAAGAATAACAAGTTTAATTTCTTTGACATTTTACTTGGTCATGAACACAAAAATACTTTCGAGAAATATTCGTTTAAGTATAACGGACTATTCGATTTAAGCGCTCTCAGTTTTAATACTGTTCAGGGTTTTAATATTGGAACTGGTTTTTCTTATAAAAATTGGAATGAGGAAAAAGGCAAAGAAACCTCTATAAGTACCGCAATAAATTATGGTTTCTCAGATGAGCGTTTACGTGTTACTGGGGAGTTTAAGCATACCTTTAATCATCAAAATTATGCTACAATCTTTGCTTCTGGAGGTACAAAAGTAAACCAGTTTAATAATACTGAACCTATAAGTAATTTTATTAACTCGGTAAGTTCTTTATTCTTTAAGGATAACTATATGAAGGTTTACAATCTGGAATTTGCTCAACTAGCCTATACTCAAAATGTAGCCAACGGCATTACTATAGGTGCAAAAGTTGCGTACGAGCTACGTAAACCTCTTTTTAATACTACCGATTACTCTTTCTTTAATAAGGATGATTTTTACTCTTCTAACAATCCGCTTGCGCCAAATGACTTTGTGAATTCACCTTTTGAGAAACATCATTTGGTAAAAGCTAATTTGAACACTAGAATTAGTTTTGGTAACAAATATATTTCCAGACCAGACGGAAAATATAATATTAAGAATGAGAAATACCCAACCTTATCTTTAGGTTATGAAAAAGCTTTAGCAGCCAGCGAGAAAAAGTATGAATTTGATCTTATAAGTGCAGCAGTACGATATGATTTAACTTTAGGAAATAAAGGGCTTTTGGGAATAAACATAAAAGCTGGTAAATTTTTTAATGCCGAGAACATCGCTTTTATGGATTACAAACATTTTAACGGAAACCAAACTCATATTGGTCAAGCCGATAGATATCTGAATGTATTTAATCTGTTACCATATTACACAAATAGCACAAACGATAGCTATTTTGAAGTTCATATGGAGCATAATGACAATGGATATATTATGAACAAGATTCCTTTATTGAATAAATTAAAATCAACTTTAAATATAGGATTCCATTCTCTTGAAATTCCAAATACTAAGCCCTATTCTGAATTTACAGTTGGATTAGACAATCTTGGTTTCGGAAAATTCAGAATGTTTCGTATAGATTATGTTCACTCTTATCAAAACGGAATACAACAAAACGGAGTCGTTTTTGGATTGAAGTTTCTTAATATCCTAGAGTAGTTTAGTGATGATTTCAAGCAGATCCCTTCCAAACTTGTCACTTCGACAAAGGAGAAATCACATTAGTAAGTAGAAATTTGAGGATGAATCTTTGACAAAGTAAAAAAACTTTGACAAAGTTACCTTAGTCCCTCAGAACCTTTGAACCTTTGTTCTTGAACCTTTGAACCTTAAAAAAAAATCCGTTTACTCTATATAAAAGAATAAACGGATTTCGTTTTTTGTCTTGCTAAAAGAAACCTTAGCTCCTCAGAACCTTTGTTCCTTTGAACCTTTAAAAAACCTTTGAACCTTAAAAAAAAAACCGTTTACTCTATATAAAAGAATAAACGGATTTCGTTTTTTGTCTTGCTAAAAGAAACCTTAGTACCTCAGAACCTCTGTCTCTTTGAACCTTCCTCAATGATAATCATCTGGTTCAATATGAATTAAAACATTCCCTAATTGGGGGATTTTTTCTTTTAGTGTATCTTGTAATTTATGTGAAAGTTCATGTCCTTCTTTTACCGAAATTTTAGCCGATACGATGGCGTGAAGATCTACATGGTACTTCATTCCTGCTTTACGAATAAAACATTTCTCTGTTCCCAGAATACCTACTACGGTTAAAGATTTTATTCTGATTTCTTCGACTAAATCATCATTCAAATTTTCGTCCATTATTTCGCCAAGCGCAGGTCTGAAAATTTTATAGCTGTTGTATAAAATAAAGAAAGCTGCAAAAAGTGCTGCCCAATCGTCGGCAGATTCGTAACCTTTCCCCATGATTAGCGCAATCGAAATTCCGATAAAAGCGGCTACAGATGTAATTGCATCACTACGATGGTGCCAGGCATCTGCTGCTAATGATGAACTATTGGTTTGTTTGCTACGTTTCATTACCAGTCGAAAAGAATATTCTTTCCAAACAATAATTGCTCCTAATACATACAAGGTCCAGGATTTTGGTAAATCATGTGGATTCTGAATATTTGCAATACTTTCGTAACCAATAATTGTTGCTGAAGTAATTAAAAATCCAACAACCAAAAATGTGATTAAAGGTTCTGCACGACCATGTCCGTAAGGATGATTTTCATCTGCTGGTTTGTTAGAATATTTAATTCCGAATAGTACCAAACAGGACGAAAATATATCGGTAGTCGATTCAATCGCGTCTGCAATTAAGGCATAAGAATTGCCAAAAAAACCTGCCAAGCCTTTTATAACGGCTAAGCAGGTGTTTCCAACTATACTAAAGTATGTAGCTTTTATAGCTTTTTGTTCATTCGTCATTTGAGGATTTTATCTACGCTCTCACGATTTTTGCTCCAATTGCTCTTAAACGCTCGTCGATACGTTCGTATCCACGGTCGATTTGTTCTATATTTTGTATTGTACTTGTTCCTTTTGCTGATAGAGCTGCAATTAATAATGAGATTCCAGCACGAATATCTGGAGATGACATTGTTGTTGCTTTTAATTGTGACTCGAAGTTATGTCCCATAACAACGGCTCTATGCGGATCACATAACATAATTTTTGCCCCCATGTCAATTAGTTTGTCTACGAAAAACAAACGGCTTTCGAACATTTTTTGGTGAATTAAAACATCTCCTTTTGCTTGTGTTGCCACAACCAAAACAATACTTAATAAATCTGGTGTAAATCCTGGCCATGGCGCATCGGCAATGGTTAAGATTGATCCATCGATATCAGTTTTAACTTCATATCCATTTACGTGAGCAGGGATATAAATATCATCACCACGTTTTTCTATTGTGATTCCTAATTTTCTGAATGTATTAGGGATAAGCCCTAAGTTTTCCCAACTTACATTCTTGATTGTGATTTCGCTTTTTGTCATTGCTGCCAATCCTATCCAAGATCCGATTTCGATCATATCTGGAAGAATTCTGTGCTCGCAACCTCCTAATTTTTCTACTCCCTCGATTGTTAGTAAGTTTGAACCTACTCCTGAGATTTTTGCTCCCATAGAGTTCAACATCTTACACAATTGTTGCAAGTAAGGCTCGCAAGCTGCGTTGTAAACTGTTGTTTGTCCTTTGGCTAAAACTGCTGCCATTACAATATTTGCAGTTCCTGTTACAGATGCTTCATCAAGCAACATATCAGTTCCTATTAATCCTTCTGGAGCTTCAACACCATAAAAGTGATCTTCTCTGTTGTATCTAAATTTTGCTCCTAGATTAATGAATCCCTCAAAGTGAGTATCTAATCTACGACGACCTATTTTATCTCCTCCTGGTTTAGGAATATATCCTTTTCCGAAACGTGCCAAAAGCGGCCCAACAATCATGATTGAACCACGAAGTGCTCCACCTTCTTTCTTGAAAGCTTCAGTTTCCAGGTAGTTTACATTTACCTCATCGGCTTGAAATATAATTGAACCTGGTTCGTTTTTTTGAATTTTTACGCCTAAATTTCCTAAAAGCGTAATTAATTTATTGATATCAATAATATCAGGAATGTTATTAATCTTTACTTTTTCTGAGGTTAAAAGTACCGCGCATAAAATTTGTAACGCTTCATTTTTTGCTCCTTGTGGAGTGATTTCTCCTTTTAAAGGAATTCCACCTTCGATTTTAAAAATTCCCATATTCTTCTTTTAAGATTCTTCTTTTTTAAGTTTCTAAGGTTCTAAGATTCTAAGTTTTCTCTTTTCAAAAAATCTTAGCAACTTAGTTACTTAGATGCTTAGCAACTTTTTTTTACTTCTGATTATTCTTTTATAGTTTCTAAGGCTCTGAGATTCTAAGGTTCTGAGCTAAAAAACCTTAGCTACTTAGTCACTTAGTGTCTTAGCAACTTTTTTTTACTTCTGATTGTTATTCTTTTGAAACGGCTTTGATTTCCCTGGTCCTTTTATATTCTTATTGTTCTGAATTTTAGGCTGTCCAGCTGGTGTGATTTTATTAGATATACGCTTATTAGTACGTAATAAATCTGTTGTGTTTAGGAGTTCTTCTGTGCTTTGTAGAAGATTTATTTTACCATCTGACAGTTCGTACAAATGTTCAAAAATAACATCATCTTTTACGGTATCCTTGTTCCAGCTCAGGTAAGATTTTTTCATGTGATTGGCAATTACCAATACTAATGCATTTTTCATCTCTCCATCTTCCCATTTGTTAGCAACATCTATCATGTATTTGATATTGTTACCATAATACCTGTATTTTGGGTAATTTTGAGGGTATTTTAACACATCTGGTTTTAGCTGTAATACTTCGCGAGAAGGGATTGGGTAAGGAGATTCAACATCTAATTTAAAATCAGACATGATAAAAAGCTGATCCCAAAGTTTGTGTTGAAAATCGGGTACATCGCGCAAATGCGGATTCAAGCTTCCCATTACCTGAATAATATATTTGGCTGCTTTGTTACGTTGTTCAACGTCTTCAATAGCAGTAGCCTGATCTATCAATTTTTGCAAATGACGACCATACTCTGGAATGATTAAATGTTGTCTTTCAGAATTGTATTCTAAATTAAAAACAACATCATTCGCATTTTCTTTTTTATATTTTTCGATCATATTTATAGTGAAACTATACCTTCAATTGTAGAAACTTCTTGGTATTTACTGATTACTTCATCTGAGCTTTTCATAGTAACATCTACCGAAACACTGGTAAACTTACCCGTTTTGGATTTTGTAGTTTTAATTACTGCTCCCATACTATCAAAAGCTTTCTCTACGCGCTCAACATTATCTGCTACTGAAGGCACAATAAATTTATACAAATATTCTGCTGGCCAAGTGTTACTGTTGTCTAACTCAACCTTTAATCTTTCGTAAAATTCGGCGGTGGTTTTTTCTTTATCTTCGTCCATTCTTTCATTAAAATAGACGCAAATATACGGTTTTGATTTGAGATTTTATATTTAGCATTTATGATTTTTTTATAATGCGAAACATTAACCCTAATTAACCTTATTTTACTCTTTTACAAGACCAAACACGCTTCTTTAAATTTGTTAAAACTCGGGATTTTAGCCTATCCTGTTTTATTATTTTATCTTTGGGTAATTGAACACGCATTATAATAAAAATACCACCACAATGAGAATGCCTTTTTTACATTTATTACTTTTTATCTCTTTTACTTCATTTTCTATTACTGCACAAGAAATCAAAACGTTAACTTATTTCGAGAATGATTCCATTAAACTAGATCTTGATTTATACTTGCCCCTAAAAAAATCAGACAAGAAAATACCGCTTGTAATTTTTGCTCACGGTGGCGGCTTTTCGGGTGGTGATCGTTTTGGTGAAAAAAATTTCGCCATGAGTCTTGCTCAAAACGGAATCGCAGTTGCTAGTATTTCGTACACTTTATATATGAAGAACAAAGATTTTGGATGCAACTCAACTTTACCTGAAAAAATTAAAACCATTCAAATTGGTGTTAGCGATATGTGGCAAGCAACTTCTTTTATGATTAAAAATAAAGGCTCCTATAATATCGATGCTTCGAAGATTTTTATCGCCGGAATTAGCGCTGGTGCCGAAATTGCATTTCATGCTACTTTTTGGGATTACTCTATAATGAATTTATATTCGGATAACTTACCTAGTGATTTTAAATATGCAGGACTTATCGGCGGATCTGGCGCGATTATGAATGTAGATTTTATTAATGCTAAAAATGCGATTCCGATGTTGCTTTCTCACGGAAGTGAAGATTCCACCGTTCCTTACGCAACTGGCTCGCATCGTTCCTGCCCAAATGATTCTATGGGCTTTATGACTCTTTCGGGTTCTTATTCGGTTTACAATAAAATGACTTCTCTTAAAAAAAATATCGTACTTATTACCTCTTGCGGTGGCGGACATGAATTTTGCGGTTATCTATTTGGCAAAGGGCCTGATTATGTTCTTGGATTTATAAACAATGTAATCGCAAAAAGGAAATTTGAATCGCATATTATTATTCCGAATACGAAGAAATCGGAAAGTTTATCTGAATATTCTTTTTGCAATTAAAAAAAAGCTTTACGCTTAAAGCTTTACGCCTTACACTTTTTACCAAATTAATCCTAGTACAAAAAATTATAACCTCAATAGCCCTGATGGAAGTGCAAATCCTTTTTCTTTTTTCTTTAAAAAGGAAAAGATTGAAGCGAACAGCAGGAACTTTACCTACAAAAAAATCCTAAATCATTCGCTTCAAGAAAATAATCTTGTATAATACCAATAAGTTTAGGTAAATTTGCACTTTATTTTTAGAAAGTGCAGAAAGAAATTATTGTTATTATTGGTGGCCCGGGTACGGGAAAGTCTACTATTATTGATGGTTTGGTAGCCGATGGATATTGCTGTTATCCCGAAATTTCGAGACAAGTAACACTGGAGGCCCAAAAAGAAGGAATCGAACAATTGTTTCTTGAAAAGCCCTTGTTGTTTAGCGAAAAGTTACTCGAAGGACGGATTAAACAATTCGAGAACGCACAACAAGAACCTTCGGAAGTTGTGTTTATTGACCGCGGAATTCCTGATGTTGTAGCCTATATGGATTATATAGGTGATGATTATCCGGAACATTTTAAAGCTGCGTGCGAAGACTGCAAATATTCTAAAATTTTTCTGCTTCCACCCTGGGAAGAAATTTACATGAGTGACGGTGAACGTTACGAAAATTTTGAACAAGCCAAAACTATTTACAGCCATCTGGTAGAAACGTATAAAAAATACGGTTACGAACTTATTGAGGTTCCTAAAGATACTGTATCTAACCGAATTCTTTATATCTTAGATAAAATTTAGTCGGAGTTTTTAAGGTTGGTAAAACTAGAAACTGTTTTCTAAATTGTTAACTTTAATCCTGACAAATGCAAGAAGCATTATCGATTCTTCAAAAATACTGGAAACATGATAGTTTCCGACCTTTGCAAAACGAAATCATTGATTCGGTTTTAAATGGTCAGGATACTTTTGCCTTATTGCCAACTGGTGGTGGAAAATCTATTTGTTTTCAGGTTCCGTCGATGATGAGAGAAGGAATCTGTCTGGTAGTTTCGCCTTTGGTAGCGTTAATGAAGGATCAGGTTGCTAATTTGCAAAAAAGAAACATAAAGGCAATTGCTCTTACTGGCGGAATCGCTACTGAAGAAATTATTAATCTTCTTGACAATTGCCAATTTGGGAATTATAAATTTTTATACCTGTCACCAGAACGATTGCAATCGGACTGGATTCTTGACCGCATAAAAAACTTACCTATAAATTTTATTGCCATAGATGAGGCACATTGTGTCTCGCAATGGGGACATGATTTTCGTCCTGCATATTTAAAGATTTCGGAATTAAAGAAACATTTCCCTAAGATTCCGTTTCTTGCTCTAACTGCAACGGCGACTCCAAGGGTTATTGAAGACATCAAAACTGAATTAGGCTTAAAAGACCCAAAACTTTTCCAGCAATCTTTTGCCAGAGAAAATATCGCCTACATGGTTTTTGAGGTCGAAGATAAATTATACAGAACGGAGCAGATTCTTAAAAAAAATCCGCAACCATCTATTATATATGTACGCAATAGAAAATCTTGTTTGAGTATTTCGGCTCAATTACAATCTTTGGGTTTTAAAGCTACCTATTATCATGGTGGCCTTACTACTAAAGAAAAAGACAAGAATATGCAATTATGGATGAGCGAAGAAGCTCAGGTTATTGTTGCCACAAATGCTTTTGGGATGGGGATTGATAAACCCAATGTAAAAACTGTAATTCACACCCAATTACCCGAAAACATCGAAAACTATTATCAGGAATCTGGACGTGCGGGACGTAATGGCGAAAAATCTTTTTCGGTTTTACTCACTAGCGCATCAGACACTGCTAATGCCGAAAATCAGTTTATTCAAAATTTAGCCGATAAAAGCTTCCTTAAAAAGATGTACGTTAAGCTTTGTAATTATTTTCAGATTGCCTACGGCGAAGGAATTAATGAAGAGTTTGCTTTTAATCTGAATCGGTTTTGCCATAAATACGACTTCCCTACTTTAAAAACATACAACGCTTTACAGTTTTTAGACCGTCAAGGAATTATTACTTTATCTCAAAGTTTTTCGGAAAAAATCACAATGCAATTTCTTATCGAATCGAGAGAGGTAATACGTTATACAAGCCTAAACTCTAATGACGAGGAAATTATTCTGGCAATTTTGCGTACTTACCCTGGTATTTACGAAATGAAAACTCCGTTTAACCTGCAATTGATTGCTAAAAAATCGAATAGCTCTGAAGCTGAAGTTCATACCGTTTTAGAAAAATTAAAAGAAAAAGAAATCATTGAGTATAATAGCAAAAACAATGATGCCTCTATATTATTTAATGAAGTACGAGAAGATGACCTTACTATTAATAGGGTCTCGAAATATCTTGAAAAACAGAACAACCTAAAGAAAGACCAATTACAATCGGTTCTGGACTATGTAAACGAGAAAAAAACTTGCAAAAGCAAATTGATCCTGGATTATTTTGGAGAAAAAACAACTACCGATTGTGGCATTTGTTCTTATTGTATTACCAAAAAAGTCAAAAAGACAAACAACTCTGTCGCACAAACTATTCTTGATTTATTAAAAACTGAAGATTTGAGCTCTAGAGACATCCAAACACGCACTAACAATAGTGCCGATGATGTTGTTCATACTTTACAAGAATTACTAGAGGACAATCGTATCATAATAAAACCGAATAATAAATATACATTAAAATCATAATGGAAAAATTAAGAATCATATTTATGGGAACTCCTGAATTTGCAGTAGGAATTCTGGATACCATAATAAAGAACAATTATAATGTTGTAGGTGTTATTACCGCAGCAGACAAACCAGCAGGACGTGGCCAGAAAATAAAATATTCGGCTGTAAAAGAATATGCGTTAGCAAATAACCTTCCTTTATTACAACCTACCAATTTAAAAGACGAAGATTTTTTATCGGAGTTAAAATCTTTAAATGCTAATTTGCAAATTGTTGTTGCTTTTAGAATGTTACCTAAAGTTGTTTGGGAGATGCCTTCGTTAGGAACATTTAATCTTCATGCTTCTCTCCTTCCTAATTACCGCGGTGCTGCTCCTATAAACTGGGCTATAATAAATGGTGAAACCAAAACTGGTGTTACTACCTTTTTTATAGATGATAAAATTGATACCGGAGCAATGATTCTTAGTTCTGAAACAGAAATAGAACCAACAGAAAATGCAGGTCAACTTCATGACCGCTTAATGCAGTTAGGAAGTGAAACTGTTATAGAGACTTTGCAAGCTATTGAATCAGGTAACGTAACCACTATAATTCAGGAAGACAATGCCGAAATTAAAACGGCATACAAACTAAATAAAGAAAACTGCAAAATAGACTGGACAAAACCAGCATCTGTAATTAATGATTTAATAAGAGGCTTAAGCCCTTATCCTGCAGCCTGGACTTTTCTTAAAGATAAAGAGGAAGAATTAAGTGTAAAAATCTATGAAGCCAAACCTATTTTGGAAGCTCATAATCTAGAAATAGGCACTTTAATTAGCACCAAAAAAGAGATTAAAATTGCAGTTACTGATGGCTATATTCAATTATTAAGTCTACAATTGCCCGGAAAAAAACGAATGGCGGTTGCAGAATTACTAAATGGGATTACTTTTTCTGACAACACAAAGGTCTACTAACATCAACAAAATAAGGCTACTCACTAAATTTAGTGATGCTTTTGGGTTGCTTTATGAACAAAAAAAGCAAGTTATTAACAATTCAAACTAAAATTAAACAAAACACTTGCAAGGAACGTATTTCCTACTAAATTTGTGTATTGACAATTTTTTTTAACCAACAATTAATAACTAATTATTATGAACAAATCAGAATTAATCGATGCTATTGCTGCTGATGCAGGAATTACAAAAGCTGCGGCAAAATTAGCTTTAGAATCATTTTTAGGAAACGTAGGTGCTACTTTGAAAAAAGGTGGGAGAGTATCATTGGTAGGTTTTGGATCTTGGTCAGTATCAGCAAGAGCTGCGAGAGACGGTAGAAACCCTCAAACTGGAAAAACTATTCAAATCGCTGCTAAAAATGTTGTAAAATTCAAAGCAGGTGCTGAATTAGAAGGTGCAGTTAACTAAGAACAAGTTACATACGCTTTTAATATAATTAAAACCTTCCATATGGAAGGTTTTTTTTTGCCGTTTAACGATTTTATTTACGATTTTAAAAAATTTATTCTTAAATTTAATAAAAATTGTAACGATATGATTTCAGAAAAATTAAAAAAAGGACACCTGCTTATTGCCGAGCCTTCTATAATTGGAGACTTATCATTTAACAGGTCAGTGATTCTATTAGCAGATCACAATGAACAAGGTTCAATAGGTTTCATCATAAATAAGCCACTTAAATATACTATTAATGACTTAATTCCCGAAATCCAAGCCACGTTCAAGATTTATAATGGAGGTCCAGTTGAGCAGGATAATCTCTACTTTATCCATAATATACCCGATTTAATTCCGAATAGTGTCGAAATTTCAAATGGTATATATTGGGGAGGAGATTTTGAGTCTACAAAAGACTTAATTAATAGTGGAGCAATCAATAAGAACAATATACGTTTCTTTTTGGGCTACACTGGTTGGGATGAAAACCAACTCGAAACAGAAATGCAGGGTAACTCCTGGATTATAGCCGATAATAATTATAAAAATAAAATTATCGGAAAATCACCAACCCATTTCTGGAAAGAACAAATTATCGAACTGGGAGGCGATTATCTTATTTGGTCTAATGCACCAGAGAATCCGTATCTCAATTAATTAAGCAATACTTTCATTAAGTTTTTGCGTTAAGATAACTGATATCTTAGTCGTAAAATCTTTCTTTCTGTATTTGGTTATTGGTTGAATCCCTTTTATAACATTAGTAAGAAACAATTCGTCGGCTTTTTGAAGATCAAACGGCGATATTGGTTCTTCTACAACTTCTATGTCTGTTAGTTTTTTGGCAAGGGCTAAAATTTGTTTACGCATCACGCCATTCAAACATCCTTCAGAAACTGGTGGTGTCATTAATTTATTACCCAACAACATAAACAAATTTCCTTGTAATGCTTCGATTGCATTCTTACTATCATTTAACAAAATACAATTATCCAGTCCGTTTTCATTTGCAAAAATACTTCCTGTGATATTTATTATTTTATTTGTCGTTTTTATTGATGACAATAATTGCTTGGTAACATAAAAATCCTTGTACAAATCGACTTCGTATGGATTCTCATTTACTTCGTATGCTTTATTATCCAAAGCTGTCGCATGGATTAAAAAAGATACTGTGTTGTTTTGAGGTAAATAATATCCGCCGTCATTACGATATACTGTAATTCTTGCTCTTGCCGAATCGGCAATAGAATTATGATTAAGCAATGAAAGGATTTGCTCCTCTAGATATTCCATTGTAAAGTTCATAGGAATCTCCATTCGAACTACACGCATTGAAGCCATTAACCTAAAATAGTGATCCTCAAGAAAGAGGATTTTATTATTTACTATTTTAAGTGTTTCAAAAACACCATCTCCATACAAAAAAGCGCGATTTTGAATCAATAAATTATCGTCCTGCGCTACTATGTTCCCGTTAAAATTAATCATAAAAAAACCCTGAATTTTTGTTCAGGGCAAATATAAGTTATAAAATAGACTTTTACTAAACTGATCCGATAAGATGTTTTAGATCTGATATTTGATTTTCCCATAATTGTTTCGCTTCTCCAAGCTCATCTTTTTCGGCAAAATCGACTACCATAAGCGAAACATCTTTCGTTATTTCGTCTACGAGAATATGCAGTTCAAAGAAATACTCTGTGTCTTTGCTGCTTTCGTCAACCCATTTAAACTTAACTTTTTCGCCCGTTTTTTTGGATGCTAAACGTGCTTTTTCCTGAGAATCATTCCAGATGAATGTAAAAAACTCTCCACGTGAATTTACATTATCAGCAAACCATTCAGACAATCCTGATGGTGTAGATATATACTGATACAACAACTGCGGAGATGAATTTATAGGAAACTCGATTTCGTAACGTACTTTTAGATCCATGTGCCAGATTTAATTTTTTGGAAATATAAGAATATATCTCTGAAAAAAAGAGTTTTTTAAAAATATTTTTTTTTCTTTCATTTCTGCTTGCTAACTCTAAATTTATTTCTATATTTGCACCCGCAATGAGGGACATACTCTTACTGCAAATATGGCGAGATAGCTCAGTTGGTTAGAGCGCAGGATTCATAACCCTGAGGTCCCGAGTTCAAATCTCGGTCTCGCTACCAAAACAAACCCTTAAACAACAATTGTTTAAGGGTTTTTTATTGAAATTATGCTTAGAAAATACTGCCCTAATCCTTTAGGACTGACGATAAAATCATAAATTTGAAGTGATAAAATTAACCTTAACTAAATATTTTAGCCGCAAAGATGCTACTTCAATCTCGCCTAATATCGCTGAATCTATATGAAGCCTCTCTTAAACTTCATGTTCAGAAGGTAAATTAAAGCTCCTCATCTTTTGCATGACTGCAAAAAAAACCAAAAAAAACAGCATTTTGCAAACTAAGTAATTTACAAACAACATGGATATAGTTAAATTTAAAATCACGTCTAAGACGATAAAAGTAGAAGTACGCAACTCTAATAATTATATTTTTAATTTCAATACTGCTTTAGAGATTGAAAAAGAAGACAAAGAAGTTTTATTAAGACTTTACAATGCATTAGATCTTCTTTTTAAGAAAGAAATCGCTACCGAGACAAAAAATTACATTGCACCCAATCAAACTAATATACTTGATCAGATTTCTGCTGCTGATAATTTAGAACAGGAGAAATAAAATAGTATCGAATAAAGCTTAGCAGAAAGAATTATCAAAATACTCCTTAAACAATTATTGTTTAAGGTTCTTTTTCTTTTGATAATACTTCAAAAGCTACAATCACACCTACATACCTTAAATACTACATAGCTACTTACCAAAAATTTGAGAGATACAATCAGGGATATAATTATTACTTTTGTAGTAACAAAATTGATTTCACCCAATGATTATAAAGAAAAAAGGCAATTGGTTTAAAATGTTGTTCGAATGGAATGGTTCCGTTTTACCTCAACTTATGCCGAGATTAATACTATTGTTATTGTTTTCGATATTGGTGGTGTATTTCAAACCTTTTTTATTAGAACATAATCTACATATTAATCCTGCTATATTTACTTTATTTGGAATTGCGCTGGCTATCTTTTTAGGTTTTCGTAATAACGTTAGCTACGACAGATTCTGGGAAGGCAGAAAACTTTGGGGAGCATTACTTAACGACACCAGATCATTGGCTCGACAAAGTCATTCATTAATAGACAATGACTATAATGAGAAACGTGACCAATTTATCAATTTACTTATTGCTTTCGTTTACGCATTAAAACACCAACTCAGACATACTGATTCTAGCGACGACATGAGTCGTCTTCTTTCTAAAGAATTTGCAAATACCTTAAAAGAAGTTCATTTTAAACCCATCATTATTTTAAGGGAATTAGGGAACTGGGTTAAGGATGCAAAAAAAGAAGGCAAACTAGATAGTATAACCCAATTGGCATTTGAAGAAAACCTGAACAAACTTTCGGATATCGTAGGTGGTTGCGAAAGAATTGCCAGTACTCCTATTCCTTATACTTATAGTGTATTACTACATCGAACAGTTTATATATACTGCTTTATATTGCCTTTTGGTTTTGTAGAAACATTAGGCTGGATTACTCCATTTGCAATCGTGTTTATTGCCTATACATTTGTAGCCTTAGAAGCAATCGCAGATGAACTAGAAGATCCTTTTGGTCTACAACCTAACGATTTGGCTCTGGATACCATGTCGCAAATGATAGAAAACACGCTTTTGGAATTAAATAACAAAAAGATAACTCCACAAAATAATTCCAACGATTATTACATTACCTAAAAACTGGTATCTATCCCTCAATTAAAAAAAATATTCCGATTAGTAATCTAGAATGTAGCAAAATCCTATCAGGCATCATACTACCTTGCGTTTCCTGTATATTTTTACCACAAAAAATACGAATCACTTTAAAAAATAACCAATATATTAACACCTAAACATATTTTTTAACATTAAACCAGATAATATACCATTATTTAATGTTAATATAATATAAATGTGCCACAACTCACTACTGTACTTTTATCAAAAAAAATATTTAGCTCAAGATTAAGACCACGACATTAGATCAATTTTTAATTTAAAAAATAGAAATTGACACTACAGGATCTAAGCTAATTACAAATTAACCTAAATTTTTATGAAAAAAAATTACTTAGTATTTGTGTTTTTACTGCTCTTCGCATTAAACACTTCTGCACAAACAATTATGGGATGCGGAACCAATTTATCTCAAAAAGAGCAAGATCTATTTAGACAATCTTTGCCAAAAATTGAAACTGCAAAAAAAGCTGGATTAACCAAGAAAAAGGACGCTGCTCCTTATATTATACCAGTAGTATTTCATATCCTAAATGACGGATCTAATATTGGGAAAACATTTACCAAAGCCCAAATGCAAAGCCGAATTAATGATGCAATCGATGTTTGCAACAAAGATTTTAATGGTTTATACCCTGCTTACAATACTGTAGACCCACGTTTTGAAGCTATAAAAAGCAAAATGAACATTCAATTTGTTCTAGCTACAGTTGACCCAGATGGTAATTTATTAGAAACTCCCGGAATGAACTGGCATCCAGAAGCACATATTGTCGATGGATACGATTCGAAGATTTATAATTATATGTACTACGGTAAAAACGGAAAGTATTACTTAGACATAGTTGTTGTTGACGAACCTAACCCAGCTGATGGTGTTTATGGTTCTGGACATGCTTTTTTGCCTGTACAAGATGTTATTCCTCACGTAACTTATAATCATAGATATATTGGTACTACGGGTGGATCTGATGCTAATTTCCAATTTGCTAAAGAAATGTCTCATGAGTTTGGACATTATTTTGGTTTGCAACATACTTTTCAGAATGGTTGCGACCCAATTAACGATGGTATGGCAGATACTCCACCAACAACACAGGGATTTGGTTGTAATTTGTCGGCTGTAAATAGCTGCGGAGTTATTGCAAACTATCAAAATTTAATGGATTATAATGTAGATTGTCAATCTATGTTTACCAAAGACCAAACTAATGCGATGACTTATTGGCTAGACGATATGACTGTAGCCAAATATCCCAGAGGCTTTTTATGGCAAAACAGTAATTTAGCTTCTGTGGGAGTTATTAGTACTGCACCAATAGCTCAACTTACAGCAAGTACAACTGCTATTTGTGCTAATAAAAGCATAACTTTTAAAGATGTTTCTCTTGGATTACCTACTTCCAGATCCTGGACTTTTATCGGAGGGTCACCAGCTACATCTACAGCAGTTAACCCAACAGTTACCTATACAACACCAGGAATTTATCCTGTTTCACTTACTGCTACTAACGCATTAGGAAGCGATACCAAAACGGTTACCAGCTATATAAAAGTTGACCAAAGATCTACAGTAAACTTAACGGAGAATTTTTCGGGAGCTTTTCCTCCAGACGGATGGGCTATTACAAATCCTGATGCAGGTTTAGCGTGGGAAAAACGTAAAGATGTTGGCAATGGAGATTCAGCATGTATGATTATGAATAATGCTGATAATGCTGTCGTTGGCGAACTGGATTACATACAACTTCCTTATTATAATTTTACAAATGGAGTAAATAGTCAACTCTATTTTGATGTTGCTTACACAAAATTTGATGATATAAGTCCAGACGTTCTTGAGGTAGAAGTTTCTACCGATTGTGGGGCAAGTTGGACATCTGTATATTCTAAAACACATACCGATCTTCAAACTACAACTACACCTATAACGCTTCCGAATAACTGGATTCCGAGTACACCTGAAAATTGGAGAAAAGAAATCGTTAATCTTAGTGCTTATATAGGAAATCCAAATGTTACAATTCGTTTTAAAAACAAATCAGGTTATGGAACCCGCATTTGGATAGACAATGTAAATGTAGCTATTACTCAAAGTCTTACTCCTATATCTGATTTTTCTGCTGCTGTAACCAAAACAAATTGCGCAAGTTTAGTTGTTCCACTTAAAGATACCTCAACAGGAAACCCTACAAGTTGGTCATGGTCTTTCCCAGGTGGGATTCCTGCAACCTCAACAGCACAAAATCCAATAGTAACATATACTACAAATGGTTCTTATAATGTTACTTTAACAACTACAAATCCATCTGGTACAGGAACTTCAGTTACCAAATTAAACTTTATTACAGTAACTACTCCTGTAAGCGCTTCGTTTACAGAAACCTTCGAAGGAACTTTTCCTCCAGCTGGATGGGAAGTCACTAACCTAAATAACAATCTAACATGGGAAAAAAGT
Source organism: Flavobacterium sp. AJR (assembly GCF_002156885.1). NCBI lineage: Bacteria > Pseudomonadati > Bacteroidota > Flavobacteriia > Flavobacteriales > Flavobacteriaceae > Flavobacterium > Flavobacterium sp. AJR. The sequence continues at coordinate 19,442 of NZ_NCWQ01000046.1, forward strand.
ACTGCTGCTGGCAGAAATTCTTCCTCTTGTATGATTATAAACAATGCCGATAATGCTGCAGGAGATGTAGATGAAATTACATTGAAACCATTAAACTTAGCTGTTGGTGCAACTGATTTCTCTTTTGATGTTGCTTATGCGAAATTTGATACAGATAGTCCTGATCTTCTAAATATTTTGATTTCCAAAGATTGTGGAACCACTTGGACACCTTTATACTCTAAAACTCATACGGTACTAGAAACTGCCACAAGTACAAATCCTAATAATTGGGTTCCAACATCAGATTCTGATTGGAGAACTGAAAGAATTTCATTAACAGCTTTTAAAGGAAACCCTAACGTTCTGATTAAATTTGTGAATACATCTGGTTATGGTGCGAGAATTTGGATTGATAATTTGAAATTTACTTTTGATAGTAAAGAAAAACCATATACTGATTTTAAAATTACAAGTTCAATGATTTGTAGTGATTTACCAGTTCAATTTTCAGATACTTCTTTTGGTGAGCCAACTTCATGGTTATGGTCTTTTCCAGGAGGAACACCAGCAACTTCTACAAGCAAGAATCCAGCTGTAGTATATAATACTCCAGGTGATTATAATGTTACTTTAGTTACTACTAATACTTACGGACAAGGTACAACCATGCTAAAAACAAGCGCAGTAACAATAAAAGGTAAAAATACTTTACCTGTTACTGAGAATTTTAATGATGCTTTCCCTCAGCAAGACTGGCAAGTTCTAAATTTAAATGCAGATCCTATTACTTGGGAACAACGCACCGATGTAGGTAAAGGAGATTTGACTTGTTTAGTTATCAATAATGCTGATGCTCCAACAGGAATGGTCGATGAGTTAATTTTAAAATCAATGGATTTTACAACAGCTGACAAACCTCATTTGCATTTTGATCTTGGATACACACAGTATTTAAGTGTTTTTGACCCTGCTCCTGCCCCAGATCAGATCGATATTTTGGTTTCATCAGATTGCGGTGTTAATTGGACAAATGTATATTCTAAGAATCAATTGCAATTGCAAACTGTATTGCCTCCTATTCAGGATGACCCTGCTACTACGCAAGCAAATGAAACTAATGACTGGAAGCCAACACAAGATTCTGATTGGAGAAGCGAAACTGTAGATTTAAGTGTTGTAAAAAACCAATCGAGTGTTCTAGTTAAGATAAGAAACACATCGGGTTATGGTACCAGAGTTTGGTTTGACAATTTCAAAATCAACAACAGTCCAACATTAAATGTAAAAGAAAATAAAATCGAGGGAGTTGTGGTATATCCTAATCCATCGAAAGATTTATTTACTGTATATATTCCTTCATTAGATCAAGAAGAATACGAAGCTTCTGTTTATAGCGTTACGGGACAATTAATATTAAGTACAACATCATCAAAAATTAAATCAAATGATATAACAATTGATTTATCTGGAAAAGTAAATGGTGTTTACATTTTAAAAATTAAATCGTCAAGCGGAAAAACAATAATAAGTAAATTAATAAAGGAATAGCAAAAATGTGAATCAAGGGGTCAAACAACACAACTACTAATTAAGATTAAACCTAACAGATTTAAAAACCCGTTAGGTTTATATAAAAATTCAACTCTTGATTCGCATTAATCATTAATTTTATAGCGCTATAACCATAGCGCTATTATTAATCTAAAATTACATAAGTATAATGAAAAAGCATTTTCTACTATTATTATTAATCTGCTCGAGTGTTTTTGCTCAGGAAAGTATTGATATTAATCAGTTAAATTGGTTGCCTAACTCACACTCATTTTGGGTAAACTCACAAGGAAACGTAGTTGTTTATGATGTTGATAAACTAAACCAAAACACTACTATTTTAACTCAGGAGCAGTTACAAAAATCTGGCTTTACGGGTGAAATAGAACAATTGGTTTGGAACCAAAACAAAACAAAAGTATTGGTCTATACTAATTCTAAGAAAGTTTGGAGAGCTAATACCAAAGGAGATTATTGGTTTTTTGATCTTGCAACTGGTAAAGGAAAGCAACTTGGTACTAGCTTAGAAAAGTCATCCTTAATGTTTGCTAAGTTTTCTAATGATAATGAGAACGTAGCCTATGTTTCGCAACATAACATTTATCTGGAAAATCTAGTTACTGGAAAAATAACTCCGCTAACAACCGATGGAACTGATAAAATCATCAACGGAACTTTTGATTGGGTTTATGAAGAAGAACTTGCAGCTCGAGATGGTTTTAGATGGAGTCCAGATGGAAAAAGCATTTCGTTTTGGCGTGTAGATGCATCCCAAACAAAATTTCATTTAATGATAAACAATACCGATGCACTATACCCTTTTACAGTTCCGGTAGAATATCCTAAAGCTGGTGAAAAACCATCATCTGTAAAAATTGGGGTAATCGATATTACTTCATTAAAAACAAATTGGTTAAATATTCCTGGCGAACCAGACAACAACTATTTGGTTAGAATGGAATGGATCAACAATCAAAATGTAATGGTTGTTCAGTTAAACAGACTTCAAAACCAAGCTTCTATTTATACTTGTGATGCAAAGTCTGGAACAGCTAATTTAATCTATCAAGAAAAATCAGAATCATGGATTGATGTTTTTGACATCTCTTCGGGAGAATACGATGTTTTTCCTTGTCAGTTTGTAGATAACGGAAAAGCTTTTTTATGGAGCTCAGATGCTGATGGTTGGATGCATATTTATAAAATTAGTGCCGATGGTAAAAAGAAAGAATTAATTACCACCGAAAATTTCGACGCTTATTATAAAGCATATAATCAGGAAACAAAATCTATCTATTATATTGCCAGTCCTACAGATGCAACACAACGCTATTTGTATGAAACCAATTTGAATACCAAGAAAACAAAACGCATTACTCCTAAAGAATTTGAAGGAACAAATGAATATCGTTTTTCTACTGATGGTAAATATGCCAAACATACAAACTCTAACATTAATCGTGATTACAACATACGCTTAGTTGCTTTACCTAGTCATAAAAAAATATTACCACAAACAGCTGATTCTTTTGTAGCTCCGGATCGTAATTATTCTTTAGAAAAATTTAAAGTTACTACTGTAGATGGTATCGAAATGGACGGAATAATGGCTAAACCATTAAACTTTGATCCTAATAAAAAATATCCTGTGTTTTTTTATGTTTATGGTGAGCCAATGGCTTCTGTAGCAAATGACGAACCATATTTTTATCCGTACATCGCCTATTTAATTCCAGAAGGATATATAGGAATTGCTATGGATAACCGAGGAACTCCTGTAATGAAAGGTACAAAATGGAGAAAATCGATTTATAAAAACATCGGAATCGTAAATACTCGTGATCAAGCCATGGCTGCCAAAGAGGTTTTAAAATGGAAATTTATCGATACTGATAGAGTTGCCATTCACGGATGGAGCGGCGGTGGAGCAGTAACATTAAATTTAATGTTTCAATATCCTGAAATTTACAAAACAGGAATTGCAGTTGCTGCTGTAACCGATCAGCATTTTTATGACAACATTTATACAGAAAGATATATGGGATTGCCTAGCGAAAACGAAGCAACTTATGTTAAAGCATCACCAGTAACTCACGCCAAAAACCTAAAAGGAAACTTATTATACGTTCATGGAACAGGCGATGATAACGTACATTATAAAAACGCCGAAGTTTTAATTAACGAATTAGTTAAATACGATAAAATGTTCGACTTGATGATTTATCCTAATCGTTCGCACAGTATATCCGAAGGTGAAGGAACAAGAAAACATCTTTTAGATACCTTTATGAAATACATAAGAGAGAACTCTCCTCCAGGAGCAAAATAATTCAAAGACATTTTAACTTGTCATCTTTCTCAGTCTTGTCATTCTTAGGAATGGTGAGGCTGAGTTTTTTTTTTAGAAAGGCTCAAAGGTTCAGAGAAGCAAAGGTACAAAGGTTTTAAGCCACAGAGGTGCTACGATTCTATCGTATTTTGCATAGCCCACGGTTTCAACCGTGGGATACGGATTGTGATAATGCATTGCGCTCCAACGGTTGAAACCGTTGGCAATGTTTATATTCGCCAGTTCGCTATCGCTCGTGTATTCCTGTGTCAGATAGGCACATTTGAAGAAATTCTTGATAAATATTTATATATTAGCTGAAGAAATAGATTCCTCGAATATAAGACTATTATCATGATCAAAAGAGAAAAAGCAATTCAGAATTACATTGAGGGTTATAACCAATTTGATATCGATAAAATGATTTCAGACTTTGATGAAGCTATAATCTTTGAGAATATTCAAGGTAGCGAAACAAATATGTCTTTAACTGGCTTAACCTCTTTTAAACAGCAAGCGGAACAGGCAAAAGCTTATTTCTCGAGCCGAACACAAACCATAACATCTTTTAAACATTTAGAAAACGAAACCGAAATAGAGATTAACTACTTTGCTATTTTAGGAATGGACTTTCCTAATGGACTCAAAAAAGGACAAGAATTGAATTTAAAAGGGAAATCAATCTTTGAATTTTCTGGTGACAAAATTTCTAAATTAACAGATATAAGCTAACATTCCATGAACAACAAAAAAACAACCAACTTATGAGTATTTACAAAAAAATAGGAATTGGTTTTATTATAAATGGTATAATAATGTTTCTTATAACTGGAGCATTGTTTAGCTATATGGGAACAATAACTCCATTAATAAAACTTATTGCCGAAATATCTTTTATATGTTGGGTTCCTTCAATAATTTTAGGAATATCTATGATAGTAATAAAAAGAAATAAATAAAATAATACTTCACCCCATCAATCATGACCATAAACATAGACCAAAACCTAAAACTCGAGTTAATTTACGAGAATCATGCGCAACCAATCTTTGATCTTGTTGATGCTAACAGAACTCATTTAAGAGAATGGTTACCATTTGTAGACAGAATGCAAACAGTTGAATTTGCAGAGAATTTTGTAAAAGGGACAATGCAACGAAACAAAGACGGAAATGAGTATGCTTTTGTTATTGTTGATAATGAAAAAGTTATAGGAAGAATTGGCGTTTATAAAATTGATGGTCAGAATAAAATTGGAGAAATCGGATATTGGCTTGCCGAAAACCTACAAGGAAAAGGGATTATAACTAAATCTTGTAAAGCAATTATTAACTTTGGTTTTTCGGGTTTGCAATTAAACCGAATCGAAATAAAATGCGGAACCGAGAACTTTAAAAGCAAAACAATCCCAGAAAAACTTAACTTTACCAAGGAAGGCATTATTCGCCAAGGAGAATTACTTTACGATAAATTTATCGACTTGAATTTATATTCACTTCTTAAATCTGATGTCGAGTAAAACATCTTAGTCCATCCAAAAACAAAATTCATAAAATGAAAAATATAAAATTTACAAAACTCATTCTTCTTTTTAGCCTCATCACATTAGTTTCATGTAGTGAACCAGTAACTATTGATGAATTTGCCATCGAAATTACAAATAGCATTAAAGATAAAGATGCAGAAGATTTGTATTCTTTGTTTATATCTCCCAAAGAAAATGCTGCTTATGGTTTTGTAAATGGTACAATAACTCCTGAGGAATCTTCGAGATTAAAATCTAATGAGGATTTAATAAAGTTAATTGTTAGAAAAGGAAAACAAAGAAAACCGGAAGATATCAAACGTATAAATCAGTTTATTTCGGAGGCGCACGCTTTATTTAATTGGGAAAACATCAAATTGGTTAAAACAGAATCTACTTTAGTAGAAACTAAAAAAGTTAATACCATAAGAAATAAAGTAACTATTGAGGCTGCTACTTATGACTTAAAAATCATAATCGAATTAAATGATAATAAAGTATATCATTTAAAAGTAAACAAAGCAATGAAAGTAAATGATCGTTGGGTAATCTTCCCTACGAATGGTTTTGGGATTGAAATTGAGAAATAAGTAAACAAGAAACCTATTTTTAATTCCTATTTTCGCTGAGTAAAATTTACTACGAATACTAAACAGGAAAATGAAAGCGAAAAAAGAGGAAGATATAAAAACCTATGGTGCAAAAGATTTTCGGGATAAGTTCCTTGAATCTGAAAATACTGTAGAACATCTCTTTAAATCAAATTCAGAACATTTTTTTTGCTTGAGGCTTGAAGATGTAAATCAACTAAAATATCCTGTACCTCCATCCAAACACATTTGCCATACGTTACTTTTTATCACTTCTGGAGTTCACAAATTAAAAGTTGGATTTGAAGAATATACTACCAAGGAAAATGAAATGATACTCGTTCCTGCCGGACAGATTTACTCGATAGATTTTATGAGTAAAAAGATAACTGGTATTATATGTCAGTTTCATCAGGATATCCTAATTGGGAAATATGGTAATCGGGAAATGCTAAATGATTTTGATTTTCTAAAGGTTTGGGGAAATCCTACTATAAATTTCCAAAAACAAGAAGCTGGATTTATTTCGAACTTATTAAATCGTTTACTTATTGAATATACCGAAACTGGAGGTACTAATCTGGATATTATACAACCATACCTTATTGCTTTACTTTTCGAAATAAACAAGAACGCCGTAAAAACCAATAAAACCCTTACGGCAGCAACTACACTTACAACTAAGTTTAAAGAACTTATTTATTTACATATAAAAACCCAACATCAGGTAAGTTATTATGCCTCGATTCTGAATATCACTCCAAATCATTTAAACAAATCGGTTAAATCAGTCACAGGAAAATCGCCTACAAAATGGATAGACGAAACAATCCTACTAGAAGCCAAATACTTATTATACCAAACCAATCTTACCATTAACGAAATTGCAATACAGGTAGGGCATTATGATCAATCGTACTTTAGTCGTATCTTCAAAAAACACGAAGGCGTCACTCCTATTGAGTATCGAAAAATGATTGATAAATCCTAACTCCTGCTTATTGAATCCTAATAGAATTGTCTCTTTATTATTGACATTTGCAAACTAAAAAAAGCAAATAATGATTTACGTTTTCAAAACTTCGGTAAACACAGAATCGAAATTAGAATCGGCTACAACAATCCTTAACGAATTATTACCAGACGCAAAGTGGAATTTTGACCTTGAAGATTGGGACAATATTTTAAGAATTGATAGTGAAGCCGATATAGTCGAAATGATACTAAACAACCATGTTTTTGATTGTATCGAATTAGAATAAATATCGCATTTGCAACAATTAACTTTCATCATCAATTTATTATGGACACATTACTTCAACAAGGCAAGACATTTGAAAACATCGATTACTCAGAAAAGAAATTAGTTGATTTCGAATTTTTCAATTGCGATTTTATAAACTGCAACTTTTCAAAAAGCGATTTAGGCAATAATGATTTTATAGATTGTAACTTTAAAAACTGTAATTTCTCATTGGCAACATTACGAAACACAGGATTGAAAAACATTAAATTTACTGATTGCAAATTAATGGGATTAGACTTTAGTGACAGTAATGCCTTTTTATTCTCCATGAACTTTCAGGGTTGTATCCTGGACTACTCTACTTTTTTACAAAGAAAATTAAAGAAAACAAACTTCTTCGATTGTTCTCTAAAAGATGTAGATTTCTCCGAAGCCGATTTGACTCAAGCTGTATTTAAAAACTGCGACCTTTCGAACGCAACATTTGCACGAAGTATTCTTGAGAAAGCCGATTTTCGCACTGCAAAAAACTATTCTTTCGACCCAGAAGAAAACAGAGTCAAAAATGCAAAATTCTCCCGTCTGGAACTTGCAGGATTATTAGAGAAATTCAATCTAGATATTGAGTAAATCTAAGATTGAATTAGGAATATTGGTATTGTAGTAGAGTCTCATTTTTATTTGTATTTTCGTTTCATTGAAACATATAAAATAACAATTCAGAAGAACACCAAATGGATAATCCTGATTATTTAAAAATCATCGCTTTAATTGCTGTTTTTGTTTTACTACTTCTTATCTTTTTTTTACTAACAGTAAAAACAAAAAACAAGCTATCAAATCGAATTTTTGCAAGTTATTTAATCCTTACTGTTATCGATACTAGCGGGTTCTTTATTGCAGATAACATTACAAATAATCATCCAAATTTAGAAATTTTCAGGTGGACACTTTACCTATTATGCATCCCATTATTCTATTTGTATGTACAATCGATTTGTTATACCGATTTCCGATTAAAGCTTACACATTTATTACATGCTATTCCCTTTGCAATCCTAAATCTAGTTTTAATTCCAAGGATATATCTAACAAGTAATTTCGAAAAAAAATATTTTTTCAAACACCATTACGAGACAAGCGAAATGGTGTTTTTTCAGTCTCTTATCGAGATCCAATATTTACTTTACATCATTGCCATTTTCATACTTTTAAGAAAGTACCGTAAAATTTATTTTGAAAATTACACAAACTCAAACACAGCAGCATACAAATGGCTATTCCAAATGACAGTTATTTTTGCACTTGCCCATTACTTTGCTACTTTCAAAAATCTTTTAAGATATACCGATTACCATAAACTTTTAATCTTCGCTAATGAATGTATGGGCATTATAGCTTTATTACTAACATGTTGGTTTGTCTTGAAAGCATTGAACTATCCAGAACTATTTAGAGGTATCGATTCAAAATTGCAATTAGCAAAAGATTTTATTCCTAAAACAATTATTTCAAAAAATCATGAAACTGCTCTTATTGCTTCACAAATAACAGCCTTAAAAAAATACATGATGGATAAAAAACCATATCTGGACCAATCGCTTACAATACAAGATCTCGCAAATCAGACTAATATTCCTGTACGTGAATTATCAATCCTGATTAATTTGCATATGCAACAACATTTTTTTGATTTTGTAAACCAATATCGCATCGAGAATGCAATGGAAATTTTAAGAAATCATTCCAAAAGTGAATTAACCGTTTTGGAAATCTTATACAAAGTAGGTTTCAATTCTAAATCTTCTTTTAACACTGCATTTAAAAAGCATACTTCAATAACTCCTTCAGAATACAGAAACAGCTCATCATAAATAGCTTATAAATAATCGGACATTATTAAAAAGAAAGTCGGACAAAATATTTTCATACTATTTGGTTCGACTTTTTTTTGTCGGTCGTTTTTCTAAAATATCCAAACCAAATTTGTCTCAAATAAAAAACAGACAATATTGTCAGAAATGGGATATGCTGAAAACCAAGTTTAGAGTAAGCAAAATATTAGATTATGAAAACAAACAAAAAAGTATTTTGCATGCTGTTCTTTCTAGGCAGCATTATGGTGAGTTTTGCACAAGATACAATACCACTTAAAACTTACATCGAAAACATGAAAACAGTAGATGTTATCATAAAAGAAAAAAAATACAATTTCCTTTTTGATACTGGCGGAGCAGAAACTCTTATTTCTCCTGAGATTGCAAATCTATTAAACAAAAGCATCTACGGAAGTTCAACAGGATTTAGGATGAATGGTGAAATTATAAAAGCACAGAAAAGTGATAACATATCACTTACAATTGGCAATACAACTTTATTTCACCCTACAGTTGGCGTTTGGGACATTATGAGCATCTTACCAAAAGAATTCCCTAAAATTGATGGTATTATCTCTCTTAAATCTTTTAGCAATGATATTTTAACCATTGATCTTTCTAAAAATATTTTAATTATCGAAAATAGTACTTCCGCTAAAAAGAGTATCAAAGGAAAACATCTTTTGCCAACCCGATTTGCTAATGGCTTAGAAGGTTCTGAATTAAATATTTTTATTCGAGTTCCAAAAAACAATCATTTTTATTGGTTCCTGTTTGACTCTGGCAACAGCGGCCCATTACTACTCTCTAATGAAAGTGCTCTAATTTGGGAGCTAAAACCCGAAAACAATGCTATCGAATTAACTGATCCTAAATCTGAATTCATAATTGGTAAAAATATACTTAAAGCAAAACCATTTACAAGAAATATAATCTATGATGGTGTGCTAAATTTTGAATCCATCAGTAAATATATTTTCACAATAGACTTTAAGAAGAAGGAAGTCTGGATTAATTAAAAGGTATTTACAAAATCGTTTTCAATAGATAGTAATTCTAATAGAATCTCGTTTTAATTTCTATTTTTGTTTAGTGGTAAATAATAAAACGCAAATATGAAGAAATACTACTTATTACTAATCTTAACAATTATAAGCTGCAACAATTCAACGAAAGTTATTCCAAAAGAAGATATTGCTTCAAAAAAAGAATTGAAAAAATTCTACGAATCTGATAAAATTGACCATTACTATTTGGACATTTCAGAAGATAAAATCATTGATATTCTATGTATTAAAAACGGGACTAAAGACGAAAAAAATCTAGGCCAACTATTAGCTGGTCATTATCCTGATTCTATCTCAGAACCTAACTTTGAATCCGATTTAAAAAAATTCCATTTTGTAAAGCAAGAACTAAATGGAGAAAAGAGAAAAGAAGTGGAAAATATTTTTAGTCAAAAAGATTCATTACAGAATGTATATTCTTCCTGTATTCCTGAATATCGCGATATCTTTATTTTCAAAAGAAAAGATTCTATAATCGGAATAGCAAAAGTTTGTTTTGGATGTGGTATTTCTCAATTCATAGGAACTAAAGTAGATACCGAAGGATTCGGATTAAATACTGAATTAGATAAACTCGAGAAAATCATTCGAAATTAGAAGTAAATAAAAAATAGTTAACGGAGAATCATAAAGCCAGATGAACGAAAAAACAACTGTAGACAACGCCATTAAAAAAGGTAAATGGTTAATTAATTACCCCGCACGAACAATATTATTTACATCAATTTTTATTGCTATTTTTCTTCAAACTCAAAACATCGTAACAGGTTGGTTAATTATACCAATTGTATATATCCTTCCTTTTTTCTTAGCTTGCTTATATTGGTGCCTTACAATTACCAAGTGGAGGATTTGGGCGTTTACAAACGTTAGAAATGTTCATGAATTAAAAAAAAGAGCTATTCAGGAAAGACTAATTGGCACTGATAACAGTATTTATCAAAAAGCAGAAATAAAAAGTCCCGGAGATAAAAAGAAATGGGATTCGTTACTATTAAAATTTGAAAAGGAAGATGTATTTCAAGACAACATATTTATCCCAAAACAAACTATAATTTTTTATTCCAAAAGCAAAAATTCAATCCAAATGCTTTTAGGTATTTCGAGTATTATCCTTGGTGGCTACTTACTATTTAATTCAAGAAGCCTGCCTTTAGGAATACTATTAACATTTGCAGGTCTTTATTTAACTTACAAAGAATTCAGAGAAGTTATAAATACTACACCTCAGATAATTTTAAATGAAAAAGGTATAGAAACCATAAAAACAAAGTTTCACAATTGGGAATCTATAAAGAACGAAGAAGCAATCTGTGAGGGCTTTGGAAAAAACAGACATTATTATTTAGTCTACGATTATCCTGGTGGGAGAGAATATTTGCAAATAGATAGTTATACTACAAATATGAAATCTCTAAATAAGTTATTGATATTATACAGAGGTCGATCAAAACAAATAAATAATTCGATTTAACCAACAGTAAACTCCCAAAAATGATATTTATAATTAATTCTAAAAATACAAATCTCATAACACTTGAGGAACTTTCTGTTACCGAATGGGCTGAAAAATTGGATAAATTTGTTAGATATACAGCTTTTATAGATGACAACGAACTCATAAAACAGCTTACTTATGAGTACAATCTTAATCGCAGCCAGATTGAAGAAATTAAAAAATGTCTTGAAAACGAAAAGATAAAATCTCATCGTTATTCATGTACCAAATACGAGCATTTTAAAATTGAGCCAGTTTATTTGGAGATAAAAAAGGTAAAAGGAAAACTAATTTATTGGAAAGATTGGGATTATATTTTTGAGAAACGAGATAACGATTACTTTCTTTGGTGTTTTCTAGGAGGATTTGCCGATGCACAACGAGAGATAAAACTGAGTGAAGAACACATCAAAAAGTATAAAGAAAAAGGTCTTGCACAAATAGATTATTTAATAGACAATCTAAGAAAGCTACACAACTCCGAAGAATATGAACTTGCAATAACCGAGAATAGAAAGATAATGTAAATCGTTCTTTCTGATATTTTCCTTATATTTCAAGTTCTATTTTACAACTTCATGAAACAATTACTTTTAACTCTTTATTTACTTGTCGGAATGTCTAACTCTCAATATGCCCAAAATGTTATCCCTTTATATAACGGTAAAATCCCAAACGCTAAAGAAATTGCAGACTTAACAGATTCCGTTATGGTTTATGACACTGGTGCAAAAAAAATCACAGTAATTACAAGAGTCGCTACTCCAGACCTCACTGTTTTTCTTCCCGAAAAAAATAAAGCTACAGGAATTGCTGTAATTATTTGTCCTGGTGGTGGCTATTCGGGCGTGGCAATTGATCATGAAGGTTATGCTATTGCAAAAAAACTAAACGAAAGCGGAATAGCAGGATTTGTATTAAAATACCGCTTACCGATTGCAAAATACGTCGAAAACAAAGAAATCGTTCCTTTGCAAGATGCACAACGTGCCATTGAGTTGGTAAGAGAAAATGCCAAAAAATGGGGAATAAATCCAAACAAAATTGGAATTCAGGGTAGTTCTGCCGGAGGACATTTGGCTGCAACTGTGGGAACACATTATACCAAATCATATATCGACAATCCGTTAAAAACCAATTTGCGTCCCGACTTTATAATTCTTACTTATCCTGTTATTAGTATGACAGATAGTTTAACACATATGGGATCCAGAAATAATTTGCTTGGCAAAGACGCATCTCCCGAGGAAATTAAAGAATACTCGAATGAATTGCATGTAACACCAAATACTCCTCCTTCATTTATTACTCATGCCATAGATGATCCTGATGTTATAGTACAAAACTCGCTTGTATTTATTGCTGCTTTGCAAAAAAACAAAGTCCCAGTAGAATCTTTCTTTTATGCCAAAGGTGGTCATGGTTTTGGGATGGATAATCCTACCAGCGATGTACAATGGATTGATAACTGTATTGATTGGATTTTGAAAACCAATAAAAAATAACCCCTCCAATAATTTAAACGGAAATAAAAACTAAACGACTTAGGTAGTTTAAATTTTATATAATCCTCCGAAATCTAATAAGAAAGCATGACAACCTCAACCATTTGGTCTACAAATACGATTCATAAAGATTTGCTTGAAGCAAAAGAACTACTATACGATACTTGCAACTTAGAATGTTCGCAACCTATAGCCGAAGCAGAAAGTGCCGATTATGGCGCTTACACTTTTAAAATAAACAATCAGGCTGTTATATACCGTGTGGCAAAAATTACCCCAACAAAAGTGGGACAATTTGTTACGTTGTGGAAAAGAAGCCTAAAAGGTCCTATTGCTTCTTTTGAGATTACAGATGATATCGATTTATTTATTGTAAGCACTAGAAATGGTTCTCACTTTGGACAATTTATTTTCCCGAAATCGATACTACACCAAAAAGGAATTTTATCTGATGATAAGAAAGAAGGCAAACGTGCCATTCGTGTATATCCGCCTTGGGATAGCACAACAAGTAAACAAGCACAGAAAACACAACAATGGCAATTAGATTATTTTGTTGCCCTACCGAGCGATAAACCTGTAGATTTGGATTTAATAAAAAAATTAATTTCGTGATAAATAAATTCATATTTTAGCTAATGCTTAAAACTTAAGCTAGAAACAAAATCAATTATTAATACTAAAAACGATAGCCATGACAGGAATAGAAAGCTTAGGAACATTTATAATAGCAGCAACAATTGTAGTTATTACTCCTGGAATCGACACTATCATGGTATTAACAAGAAGTATTTCTCTAGGCAAAAAAGCAGGATTATATTCGGCATTAGGTGTTAGTTTAGGACTAATCGTTCATACACTTGCAGCTACATTTGGGCTTTCGCTCATTCTGGCACAATCGGCACTGGCATTTAGCATAGTTAAATATTTAGGTGCTGCCTATTTATTTTATCTGGGCTATAAATCGCTTACCGCAAAAGCAGATCAAACGGAAATAAAATCTATTGAAGTTAAAAATACCGCTAACAGAAAGTTATTTTTCACAGCACTTTTAAGCGATGTTCTAAATCCTAAAATTGCAATTTTCTTCTTAGCATTTTTACCACAATTTGTAAAAAGTTCAGAGATAAACAATCCTGTTCCATACTTATTACTAGGGTTCATCATCTTTATCATAACCTTAATATGGTGTTCATTTTTGGCATTAATGGGAAGTAACGTTGCAACACTTTTTAATAAAAACAAAAATGCCGAAAGTCGATTAAATAAAATGACTGGAATTGTTTTCATCTTGCTTGGCTTAAAAGTCGCACTTACAAAAAGATGATTTTAACGAATTGTTACCTTTCTAAGTAAATTCATTTAAAATCAATTTAAAGAACACGATATGAAAAAGATTTCCAGATTACTCTTGTTTTTAGCAGCTGTAGGTTTAGTTACCGGAGCAGTGATTAAGCTTCAAGGTTTTAAAAACATTGGAGATGCATTTCTTGGTGTATCAACTCTCATTTGGTTCTACATTATTGGTTCTTTTATTTATGAAAGAGCAAAGAAAGGTAAACTAAAGACAAACTAAATATTCAGAAACATCTATTCAATCTTTAGACAAAAGCATACAATAATAAACGCTCGAAGTAATTCTGGCACTACCAAACATATGAATACCGATTACACAAAATTAGACAATCCCGCTTGGTATTCTTTATCTGAAACGCACCAGGAATTTTCAATAAATTACAATAATATCAAATTTTATAATCCTGATTATTGCCCTTTTGGAGGATTTATAATCCTTGAAAATATTTCAGAATCTATTGATGAATATTCGAAATTAACAAATGGCTTTTTTATAGTTGGTGAGAAACCTCAACTTTCAGATCAACTTGAATTGAAAAACGAATTGGTATGTTTGCAAATGATTATCCATGACCGAATAGATGTTGAAATAAAAGAAAACATCGTTGCTCTTACAACTAGCGAACACATTGACGCTTTATTTGAACTGGTTAGTTTGGTTCAACCTGGTTATTTTAAAAGAAAAACTGCTTTACTAGGCAATTATTTCGGAATATTTAAAGACGATAAACTTATTGCAGTTACAGGCGAACGTATGAAAATGGATGATTTCACTGAGGTAAGTGCTATCGTTACACATCCCGAATATACAGGACAAGGTTATGCCAAACAATTAATTGCTCACGCCGTAAACAATATTTTCAACCAAAATAAAGCACCATATTTACACGTAGTCGAAAGTAATATTGGGGCTATAAAACTATATGAAAAGCTAGGATTCTCAACCAGACGTAAAATGAGCCTTTGGCATATTTCAAAATAAATAATTTATAATATGACAAAAACTTATAGACAAGGAGCTAGTGGCGCATTACTTGATGAATATGAACGGACAATCATAGATTTACAAAATACAATTTTGGACATTTCAGATGCTGAACTTATAACTATTGTAGACAACCAAACAACAGACGATAGCTGTAAATCAATCCAGACCATTTTATCTCACGTTGTTTGTTCAGGTTATGCTTATGCTATTTATATTCGAAGATTTAAAGGGGAATCGATAGATTTTCGAGATGAAATATTTCATACTTCTATACATGATTATACCAATCCTTTAAATGATTCCTTTGTTTTTATGGTGAATTCCTTTAAAGACATAAACGACAATCAACTTGAGGAATCAGATAACGCTAAAAAACTAAAAACTTCTTGGGGGCAAATTTACGATATCGAACAAATCATGGAACATGCCATTGTGCATGTCTTGAGACACCGCCGCCAAATCGAAAAATATAAAATAATCGTACGCCAATAATCCACCTTTCATGAAAAAAATATTCTACCTCTTTACCTTTCTTATAGTATCAAGTCAGAATTTTGCTCAAACTAAAAACAAACAAGATACAGACGAAAGTCAGCCGATAGTTCTTGGAATTACAGATAAATTAAAATCGGCAGAGCTTGGCGAGACAAGAACAATAAACATATACTTACCCGAAGGATACGATAAAAAAGACAACACAAAATATCCAGTTATATACATTCTGGATGGTGGTGTCAAAGAAGACTTTATTCATATTACAGGAATCGTACGATTTAATACCCAATCATGGATTGCCAGATTCCCTAAATCTATTGTTGTAGGGATAGAGAATACAAACCGAAGACGCGATTTTACATTTGCCGTTCCCAATTTGGACTTTGTTGAAAAAATGGGATTCAAGAAAAAAAGCTTCCCTCAATATGGTGGTTCTGATAAATACATTGCTTTTCTAGAAAAAGAACTCCAACCTTATATCGATAAAAAGTTCAATACAAGTAATCACAAAACTATTATCGGAGAATCATTGGCAGGACTTCTGGCAACCGAAATTTTATTAAAACACCGAAATTTATTTGACAACTATATAATCATCGCTCCAAGTTTATGGTGGGGAGATCAATCATTATTAGCAGAAGCTCCTAAATTGCTTAAAGCAAAAGATAACAAACCTGTACTAGTATATATTGCTGCTTGCAATAAAGAAGAAGATAAAACAATGTATGATGATGCCGTTTCATTAAGCGAAATGCTAAAGCAAAATGGCGAAAAGAATACTAAAGTGTATTATGACTATATCCAAAACGAAATTCACTCGACAGTAATACATCAAGGTGTTTACAATGCTTTTAAAGCTTTTTATCCTAAAACTATTTACGAGAAATAAAATCAAAGAATATTAATTACACAGAATACACTAACAACCTTATATGAATATTAATAAAAAAAGGACTCTAAATAAGAAGAATATCTTTCTTATTATTCTGTTTGCGTTCCTTACTGTTTTATTCTTCACGCCTCTTTTAGGAAATATATTTTCTTTAGTTATCGAGAAAGAATACTTTATCCCGAAGCAATCTTCTATTTTTACTTTTAATGAAACTGTGCGTAATGATGGTTCTAGTGACGTGTGGAGGTATGGAGAAGATTCTAATAATTATTACTTTAACTTAAGTGATACTAATAATAATGTGCTTGTTTTCCCAAAAACCAATATCAGTAACTGCTCGGGATTTAATCCTGAAGATGTAACTACTTGGTGTGGATTGAAAGTGCCAAAGACTGAGCTTTAATATTAGCTCTATAACACATAGACTATTTACAAGAAATAAAACTAGTTAATCCAATCCTACAATTAATCCTAAAGACCTAAATGAAACATATTACTCTTTTCTTTTTATTATTTCTAAGCTCAAATGTATTTTCACAATCAAACGAAGACTTATTAAAATTTAGCTATGAAATGTACAAAGACTATAAAAAACCTAGTCTCGAAAAAGTAAAATCAGTTACCTATAATCCTGACATAACTTTCATTAAATCAAAATATAGTAAAGATAACTTGATTAGTTATATCGATTTTTTTATTACAAACGCAAAAATCGCATTAGAACAAAAAGATAAAAACCATCTCAATGTTTTATTAAATTCTGATTTCCCAACCTATTATCAGGAAGAATTGTTTGGCATCGTTAGCTTAAAGAGCACGAATAGTGAACTAAAAGACTCCAAAAACAAAGAAATTAAAATGGGAAATTCCAATGCTAATAGCATGGGAGGAAAAATAAAAGAAAATTCTAATTCTGAATTTGAATATAGAAGTATGGAAAACCAAACTGTTGCTTTTACTAATAATGTAAATCTAAAAGGTACTATTACTTATGAGTTATCAATTCTTACTGATTATTCTACTCAGAAATTAACGAAACAAGATACTGGAAAAACTATCGTTTTAAACCATCTAAAATATGAAGTCGTAGAAATAATTGGCAACAAGGTTATTCTAAAAAAACTTTATGATTTTAAATATGATGGAAATATTAAAATACTATTATTTGACAAAAATAAAAACCTAATAGTATCTGATGATGAAAACAGAGCTCAAAATTCACTTCTTTGGACAGGAAAGATAGATAGTACTTATTATAATTTTATATCAAAAAACCCAAATGCTACTTTTGATGAATTTAAGAAACATATCAAACTTGAAAATATGATGTCCAAAAATCCAGAATACATTATAATTACAGCAGTTTCAAACTTAGATAATGAATTTGTTATTTACGAGCCTGAATATAATGCCTCTAAAGAATTTAAAGTAAAATTATAATTTGCTCCATCATAAAATAAATTATCCCAACCAATAAATTAAAAATCATGACCGAAGATCAAGAATACATATACGATTCATTAGTAAACCAAATAAAAATGGGATTTTTTCCTGTTGATGAGATTAAAGAAATGACTTGGGAACAAGTAGAAGATGAAGAGATGGAAGATGACGTCTCAGAAAAATGGGTTAATACAACTATTGACGCCGAATTTAAAAAACATCAAGAAGCGAGTAAAACGTGGAAATCACCAACGGATACCGAAAGACTTGTCAAAGCTTTTAATGAACTGAGCAAAGCAAATGTCATTGCACTACATAATGCTGGTTACACAACCAGCGAAGGCGAATATGAAGTTGTTGAGGTAGAAATAGAATTAAGAAAACAACAAGTACAATCGGATGGGTATTGTTTTTATCACGGGCAGGATCTAGAAAGAGCTATTGACCCTGATAGTAGAAACTTGATGATTGCTTTTCAAAAAATAGATAATTCGGATGATACGGTTACAATAGAAGTGGGTAAAAAAGTAGCCGAAAAACTAAAAGATAATGGCTTCGAAATAATTTGGGACGGAACTGCTCTAACCAAAATAGAGATTCCAAATTTTGATTGGCAAAAAGTTTATAATGACTCTGAAGAGGATTTGTTGAATCATAATAGGGTATTGCAGTTTATGGTAAAATAATTCTATGAGAGACTCCACAATCTTTGTCAAAGTTTTGAACTTTGACAAAGATATGCGGGTATTGCTATTCCGAAAAATAAAGAATCTTTACTAGTAGCTAGACAAAGATTATGGAGTCTCTTGCGGAGATTGCTTCACCAGTTCGCTATCGCTCATATCTTCGTTCCTCAGAAAGACAAGTTTGTGGTTAGTTTATGTCTAAACCTATATTATGTAGACGCACTGCTGTGCGTCTCTACAGAAAACCTTTGAACCTTTGTTCCTCTGAACCTTTTAAACCTTTACTAAGAACCTTAAAAAGATTTTATAAAAACATTAACGTTACTCTTATTCTTACAAAGAGTAAATCATATTATATTTGATTCATATTTTTAGAACTATCTAAAAATGAAATCATCAACATTCAAAAAAACCTAACAAAATGACAAAAGTAATCACTATTCTAACTATTGCCTTATTCTCTATGGGTGTTAGCGCTCAAGAAGCTAAACCAACTGCTAAAAAAGAAACTTGTTCGAAAACAATGAGCAAAGCTGATATCGAAAAATGTAAAGCTAAATGCAAAGCTGAAGGAAAAAAATGTGATAAAGATATGGCTGGTAAAGATGCCAAAAAATGTTGCGCTAAGAAATAATACTTCTTTGTATTCCATAAAAAATGCCTCAAGTAATTGAGGCATTTTTTTTTAAGTTTATGTGCTTAGTACGCGGATGAAACGGATTCGCTATCGCGAAAACGCAGATGAAAACAGATTTTCTTTCACAAACTTTAAATCTGTTTGTTGATTCTTTTAAAAGATCCGTTTCATCTGCCTTCCTTTCCTTATATAGACAATTGTAACTCTTTATCTATGGCAAATAGTTATTTTACACGTACGCTCCACTCAAAATCCATTTCGGATACTTGAATTCCTTTTTCATCGGTTCCTATAGATTTCATCCAGAAGGTTTGCCCCTCTCCTGTTTCGATTGTTCTTTGGATGGCTTCGGCTATTAAATGACCGTCGTTACATACGAATGTAATACGCCCAGTTGCTTTCTTGGTAAAGTTTCCTTTGTTATTTGCCACTAGCATTGAAATCTTGCGTCCGCTTTTTTGGATTTCGGATATTACCAATGCTCCTGTTGTAAGTTCGGCTGCCATGGCTTGTACTGCAAAGTACATAGAATTGAAAGGATTCTGGTTTATCCAACGGTGTTTTACCGTTACAACACATTTATTATCGTTGATTTCTTTTACTCGTACTCCACAAATGAAGGCCGATGGTAATTTGAATAATACAAATTTATTGAGTTTAGAAACTGAAACTGCCATACCGTTTTGATTTTTATGTAAAAATACAAAAAAACTATGCACGCACAATAAATTGCCATTTTTTTCCTAAAACCTCAATAAACACAATACTTAGCACTGGTTTTCAGTATCTTTTTTATAGAAAACAAATTTCAACTTTGTTAAAATTTTGTTAATAATTAGTACTATGCAAAACAAGATACTGTCTTTTAGCTATATATTTGTATAAGAAATTACTATATACTTTTAATCATGGAAACATCAACACCACTAATCATGGAAACATCATCAGAAAGAAACATGGCAACGTTTACTCATTTGAGTACATTAACTCAATATTTTATCCCTTTTGGGAATTACATCTTCCCGATATTATTATGGTCGAGTAAAAAAGACAAGTCAGAATTTGTGAATCATCATGGTAAACAAGCTTTAAATTTTCAGTTAAGCTTACTATTATACACTTTGATTCTTGCATTAATTGCTATTCCAATTTTTGTTTTTGTAATCTTCAAGAACATTCCGATGGATGTAATTATTAATGACAACGATTTTACAATGAATAATTTTAATCTTGGGGACAATATCGGAATCTTAAGTATTGGAGTTTTAGCAATCTTAATTTTTGGAATGCTTAAAGTAGTTGAGTTCTTCTTGGTTATTTATGCTTCGATAAAAGCTTCGAACGGAGAATTATACAAATACCCGCTTACGATTCCTTTTATTAAGTAATTGTAAAAATTAAAAGTTATATACAATATATGAGCCTAGCCCTGATAGAAGCGGCATCCTTTTTCTGGCTCTTTTGCCAGAAAAAGATATAGCGGAGAGCAGGAAAAAGCTTCAAAAAAATCATCAATCAATCACCAATCATCGATCAAAAAACGAAACGTCAATCTAAACAAAACAAAATGAAATTATGAACATTGAAAACACAAAAGCACAGATGCGCAAAGGTGTTCTTGAGTTTTGTATCTTATCTGTACTGAAAGAAAAAGATGCTTATACATCGGAAATATTAGACACTTTGAAAAATGCAAAATTACTGGTTGTAGAGGGAACTATTTATCCATTATTAACCAGATTAAAAAACGACGGTTTACTTAATTATCGCTGGGAAGAATCGACTTCTGGACCACCACGAAAATATTATGGATTAACTGAAATAGGTCAGACATTTTTAAACGAACTAAATGGCACCTGGAATGAACTTTCGGATGCTGTAACACTAATCACCAATCAAAAACAATAGTCATGAACAAAACTGTAAATATTAACTTAGGAGGCATGTTCTTTCATATAGATGAAGATGCATACTTGAAACTGACGCGCTATTTTGACGCTATAAAACGTTCTTTAGGTAACTCTTCTGGTAAGGATGAAATCATTAAAGACAT
Organism: Flavobacterium sp. AJR; assembly: GCF_002156885.1. Taxonomy (NCBI): domain Bacteria; kingdom Pseudomonadati; phylum Bacteroidota; class Flavobacteriia; order Flavobacteriales; family Flavobacteriaceae; genus Flavobacterium; species Flavobacterium sp. AJR. The sequence goes on from NZ_NCWQ01000046.1 coordinate 41,162, forward strand.
TGAAATGCGTGTATCGGAATTATTAACCGAGAAACAAAAAAGTGAAAAACATGTTGTGGGATTAAAAGATGTGGATGAGGTTATTGCAGTAATGGGACAACCTGAGGACTACATTATCGAGGAAGAATCTAATGCATCTCATCAATCATTTAGCAATTCTGGAACTCGTAAATCTAAAAAATTATACCGTGATAAAGAAAAAGGTATGATTGGTGGTGTAGCAACTGGTTTGGGTCACTATTTTGGAATAGATTCTGTTTGGTTAAAAATCATGTTCTTGATATTTGTTTTTGCTGGATTTGGAACTGGAATACTTGCTTATATCGTATTATGGATTGTAACTCCCGAAGCTGTAACAACTTCGGAAAAACTAGAAATGACTGGTGAACCGGTTACGATTTCGAATATCGAAAAAAAGGTACGTGAGGAAATTGAGTCTTTTTCGGATAAATTTAAAAATGCCGATTATGATAAAATGGGAAACCAGGTAAAATCGGGTGCTGAAAGACTAGGAAGTGGTTTTAGTGATTTTATCATGACTGTTTTTAAAATCTTTGCTAAGTTTTTAGGGATTATTTTAATCATGTCGGGTATCTCTACCTTAATCTTATTACTTATTGGGGTTTTTACTCTAGGAACTAATCTTTTTGTTGAGTTCCCTTGGCAAAACTTTGTAGATGCTGGAAACTTTACTGATTATCCTATCTGGATGTTTGGTTTATTAATGTTCTTTGCTGTTGGAATTCCGTTCTTTTTCTTGACGCTTTTAGGATTTAAATTATTAGCGCCAAACATGAAATCTATAGGAAACATAGCAAAATATACGCTTCTTGCTGTATGGATTATCGCAATGGCATTGGCAATAAGTATTGGAATAAAACAAGCTACAGAAATTTCATATGACAATAAAACGGTACAAAAGCAACCTATAAACATTAAAACTACTGATACTCTTTTTGTAAAGTTTAAATACAATGATTATTTCTCTAAAGATCTTGATCATCACAGAGATTTTGAATTTGTACAGGATTCGGCAAACCATCAATTAATCTATTCAACTAATGTTAACCTGCGAGTATTGCACACTGATGAAAAAACAGCTTACATACAGATAGAAAAGACAGCAAGAGGAAAATCATACATTGATGCTAAGGAAAGAGCTGAAAAAATAAACTATAAATTTGAAATAAAAGGAAACCAGCTTATACTAGACAATTACCTTCTTACTGATATTAAAAATAAATTTAGAGACCAAGAAGTAAAAATATATTTATACTTACCAGAAGGTCAATTACTAAAACCAGATGCTTCGGTAGAAGATTATGATGAGTCTGATGACAATTTCTTTAATTTGCATTTCAGTTCTGATAATTACATTTATAAAGTAGAAAGTTCTAAAGTTAAATGTTTGAACTGCCCTATCTCTGAAAATGAATTTGATGATGTTGAAGATATTGAAGATATCGATTCAAATGATACTATAAATGAAGTATCGGTTAAAATAAACGGAAAAGAAGTCTTGAACGGAAAGAAAACTTCAGGACACTTAACAACAGACAAAAACGGAGTTATAATTAAAATTAATTAGTCATGATCAAGATAATTATGTGGATTACCAAGTTTATAGTTGTTGCCTTAACAGCTTTGTTATTTGCTTCTTGTAACTACTCGAATAATTTTAAATCGATAGTAGGAAGCGGAAAAGTTATTACTGAAAAAAGAACGGTTCAGGGAGATTTTAGAAATGTATCTGTTAGCAATGCTATAGATCTTGTAATTGAACAATCAGACAAAACTGAAATTACTGTAGAAGCTGATGATAATTTAATAAACGGAATTACCACAAGAGTGGAAGGAAATACTTTGGTTATTAAATCTGACTACAACTCTTTTAAAAATATAAAATCTAAAAGGGTTATCGTAAAAATGCCTTTCATTGATAAGATTAAAGCTTCGAGTGGATCATCTGTAAAAAGTCAGAATGTTTTAAGAGGCGAAGATATTAGTCTGGATGCCTCAAGCTCTGGAAACATGAGTCTAAACATAGAATCGGATGCTATTACTTGCGAGACAAGTAGCGGTAGCTCAATAGTTATTGAGGGAAAAGCATTAAAACTAAATGTGTCTGCATCTAGCGGAAGTGATATTAGCGCAAAAAGATTGCTAGCAAACGAAATTGAAGCACAAGCTTCTAGTGGAGCTACTGTATATGTACACCCAATAGTAAGTTTAAAAGCTGATGCTAGCAGCGGAGGAAATATTAATTACAACTCTGTCCCAAAATCTATCGAGAAAAAATCTAGTTCTGGCGGAAGCATCGATCAGGACTAATACTTAAATAGTACTTAAAATTATATTAATCATCCACCGCAAGTGGATGATTTTTTTATATTTGTAAAAAACAAAATTTAATGAAAAATTACACACTAGCGCTCCTGCTTTTAGTTGTTACTACAGCAACTTTTGCACAAAAAAGAGAAAAGATAAAAGGTTCAAAAACAGTAACTATAGCAACCAAAGAAGTAGGTGAATTTAATAGTCTTGAAGTTAATGACAATCTTGAAATTTACTTAGAACGTGGAGAAAAAAACGAAATAAAGATCGAAGCCGACGATAATCTTCATGAAATTATTGGTATGGATTTAAACGGACAATTACTTCGTCTTTACACATCTAAAGATGCTAGTATCTTTAAAAAGCTAATTGTAAGAGTAACTTATACTAAAGATTTAATTAAAGTTATTGCAAAAAATGCGACTGTAGTAAATGCTATTCAGGAAGTTCAGCTTGATGATATCACTTTTAACTCTGTAGATTACTCGAAGTTATTTTTGAATGTAAATTCTAAGAAATTTGCTTTGATAGCTGATGATAAATCGAAAACAGAACTAAATTTAAAATCAGAAAATGGAAGTGTGCAATTAAGTAAAAATGCTGGTTTAAAAGCATTGGTTGTTGCAACAGATTTTAAATGTGATTTATATCAAAAAGCCAATGCAGCTATTGAAGGTTCTGCTACTAATGGAACTTTTAGACTGGATAACAACTCTGTACTAACAGGAAATAAATTTACTGTTAAAAATGCTAATCTTACTGCCGAGAGTTATTCTACTTGTAGCTTACTTGCAGAAACTACCATTACTATTGCAGCTGGAGATAAAGCCGAAGTTCAGCTTTTGGGAACACCTAAAATTGAACTTACCCGTTTTTCTGAGGAAGCAAAACTGATTAAAAGATTGAAATAAATAAATCTCGTCTTAAGTTAATTTGACAATATATGATAACATAGCATTGTCAGGTTGAGCGGAGTCGAAACCTTATCTATAAGTATAAAAACAAAAAAGTCCCATTCGCCGCGGCGAATGGGACTTTTTTTATAGATTGTAAAGAACTAATTAGTCTTTTGAAGCCAAATATCTTTCAGCATCTAATGCGGCCATACATCCTGTACCTGCAGCAGTAATTGCCTGACGGTATACATGATCAGCAGCATCTCCAGCTACAAAAACACCTGCTACATTTGTTAATGATGTTCCTGGAGTATTAATGATATATCCTGTCTCGTCTAGAGTCAAGAAATCTTTAAATATATCTGTGTTTGGTTTATGACCAATTGCAACGAAGAATCCTGTTGCTGGAATATCAAAAATTTCACCAGTAGTTTTATTTTTTGCTTTTACAGCAGTAACTACTTGTTCGTCTCCAACTACCTCTACAGTATCGTGGTTCATTAATATCTCGATATTTTCGGTTTTACGAACACGATCTTCCATAATTTTTGAAGCTCTGAATTTTTCGCTTCTTACCAACATCGTTACTTTTTTACAAAGTTTAGATAAGTAATGTGCTTCTTCGCAAGCTGAATCTCCTGCTCCTACGATTACAACTTCTTGGTTTCTGTAAAAGAATCCGTCGCAAACAGCACAAGCAGAAACTCCTCCACCCATTTTTAAATAATGTTGCTCAGATGGCAATCCAAGGTATTTAGCAGATGCTCCGGTAGAAATAATTACCGTTTCGCAATGTAATTCGATAGTATCGTTGATCCAAACTTTATGGATATCTCCAGAAAAGTCAACTTTGGTAGCCCAACCATCTCTTATATCAGCACCAAAACGTTGTGCTTGGCTTTGTAATTGTATCATCATTTCTGGTCCAGTAACTCCATCAACATAACCAGGGAAATTTTCAACTTCGTTTGTAGTTGTTAATTGTCCTCCAGGTTGCATTCCTTGATATAAAACTGGATTCATATTAGCTCTGGCAGCATAAATAGCCGCAGTATAACCTGCTGGTCCAGAACCTATAATTAGGCATTTAATTTTTTCGATTGTATCTGACATAATTTTAATTTTACTGAGATGCAAATGTAATCTATATTATAAAAATTAGAGCCTTAAATAAATCCTAAATAACTATATAGAAATAAATAAAATTTATTTTCAAAAAATGTTTTGACAACTGAAATAAATGTCTATCTTTGCAGCCGCTTTCGGGGTGTAGCGTAGCTCGGTTATCGCGCCTGCTTTGGGAGCAGGAGGCCGCAGGTTCGAATCCTGCCACCCCGACAAAAGTCTTTTCATTTATTTGAAAAGACTTTTTTGTTTTACAACAAATCCAATATTAAATCCACTATAACGTCCCGAAGGAAAAGCAGAAACTTGGCAGGTCATATTAGCTCAAATGAAACAA
>NZ_NCWQ01000047.1:0-50466 GCF_002156885.1 Flavobacterium sp. AJR
ACATACTTTTCTCCACTTTTAAAGTAAAGTACCAGAGGTTGTTGCTGCTTTACACAAACATTATCTGTAAAAATTTTAAAATATAAAAAAATCTTACTTTTTCTTTTTCCTAATTGAAATACGGCATATTCATAATCCTCATTAAAAACACGTAATAAAATTGCTGGTGCACTTGCAAAAAGTTTCCCTGAAAGCAATAATTCATTTTGCGAAATAGAGCAATTTAAAGTATCTATCGGATTAACTTTTTGGGCTTTAATCGAATATGAAATTGAAAACAATACGATTAAAAATAAAATTTTAAGTGCATTCATGAATTTGAATTATTTGGTTTGACCATTCAAAAGATCAATGTTTTGTTTAAAAAAGGAAACACAAAGAATGTGTTTCCTTTTTATAATTTTCTATACAGCTACTATTTTTGTTCGTAATCTGTATCCCACTCTGTTCCATCATCTCCTTTTTGGCCATCCATTTTTATAAGGAAATTTTTGGCTGGAAAATATGGTTTCATATGGATATCCATATATATTCTGTCTTTTTGAATCGGATCTTGTTCGAATCTGCGAATCTCAAAATTCTCAATCAATTTGTCTGGTCCTGTTATACCATCAAGGAAAGCAACAATTTGATTCATTATTTCTTTACGAGTTTTGGCTGTAAAGTTTTCGAAAGCACGACGATTAAGAAAATCCATTAATACTTTTGTTACGTAATCAAAAACACGAACTACTGAATACGTTTGTAATCCTAAATTGTCTCCGCTAAATAATGTTTTAGCTGAGAAAGCCATCACTTTGCCATACTCATTTACCATAGGAACTAATCCTAAGTTTTCAAGATTTGCAATTTCACTTTTCTTAAGGTCAAATTTTACTCCATCAACTTCATTGATACCACCGAATTTTTTACCAGCAGTAACCTGAGACATTAATGTTTTGTATATTTTACCAGCTAGCGCTGCAGATGGAGCAATATGTAAATCTTCATTTTCACCTAATTGATCAAATCTTCCGCGTCCTACCAACCAGTTACATGTCATAATTACATTTGAGCGGTACACATCTCCTCCTGTTAAAGAAGCAGCATCAAACATTTCCATTACATCATCCGGTTCATCTAAATGCTCAAAATCTGTAACCAACATTACTTTGTTCTCATGTGCAATTTTTGCCCATTTTTCAATTACTTTATTTGATCCTAAATAACCAGGAATAACAAGAATACCATAGTTATTTTTAAGATCTAAACGATCATAATTATCTACTAACTCTGAGTGAATTGCATCAATAAAACGAGTATTATCTAGGTCTTTTAATTGCTCTAAATCAGCATTTACGATAGTAACATTCTTTACTTTATCTGTTTCGGTATTTTTGAAAAATAAAGCAACCGTTCTATATGCTGCTTCAATTTCTCTTGTATCTTCAACAGCTTTAATCAAGTTCTTTTTTAATAACGCTTCAGATTCTTTAGCTTTATCTTCACTTTGAGCCACCATATCAGTCAAAGCTTCATTATTGCTTAAAACCGAAGTCCAAAGCTCTAATGTCTTTTTAAGTGTTTCTCTTTCTTTGGCTTTGTTTACTTCTCCAAGAAAAATTTTTCTTCTTGCTTTTCTTTCCGGATTAAGATTTTGAATTCCTTCAATAGACATTTCCAACAAATCAAACCCACCGTATTTAGCTAGTTTTTCAATGTTTTTTTCAATAGAAGAACCTCCTGTTACTTTACGTTCTAATACTGCTGTATCAACGTCATTACTTTTATATGCTTCTTTATTTGACATGCTTTCTATTTTTTTAAAATTTCTTATTTATTCTCTTTCAATTCATTAATCAGAGTTCCAAGACTTTCTAATAATGCTTTTTTAGCATCAGCATCTTCTAATGCTGCCTTCAAAATTTTATTCGATTTTAACTGACGAATAATTTTTTGATATTGATCTTTCTCTGTTTCCAAATCAGATAAAAAGCTACTTTGTCCTGTAATACCTTTTATACCAAAATCACCTAAATTTTTAAATTTTAAAGCTTCTACTTTAGTAGCACCATCTACAGTTTCAAAATTTACTTTTACCTCTGGTTTAAAATGCTCAAATGCTTTTTCTATGCTTGTAATTCCTTCTACTAATTCTGGTTTTACAGGTGCATCAACTGTTAATTTTTGAGCAACAAGTGTTCTGTTTTGAGGGATTGCAATGATTGCTTCATCTGCATCTAATTTTACTTCATTACCTCCAATTCCATAATTTGATAACATAATTTTAAATTTTAAATGATTAGTTTATTAATTCGCGTTTTTTTTTAAACTCTTAGCCTATTGATTTTGATAAATTTGACGACAAACATCTAAATCTCTGCTAACTTTTTCCAACTCTTCTTTATATGTTTTGGCCGATTGGTTCAAACTATCTATTAAATGAGAATTATGTGTAAGACTCCTGATTTGTTTTTTATAATCAATAATATTTTTATAAGCTAGAATAACATTATTATATAGTTTTTTATTCTCTGTAGTATCCCTTGGGATTTTCTGGTAAATATTGGCTATCATTACATTTGCCAAACGTTGCTGAAAATCATTATCTACTTTTGGCGAATTAATAGAATCTACAGTCATCCTGATACTATCAATTTTTACCGAAAAATTAGTTTGATAATCGTATTCTCTTTTCATCATTTCATTCTCTGCTTTAAGCATTTTATTTTCAGCCATAGGCATATAAAAATTAAATGATACTGCAATTAACATCACTGCAAAAGTTAGAATAAAGGCTACTAGAAAAGCTATAAATGCTTTCTGGCGTTCTGATTTGTTTAATACTTCCATTATTTATTATTTCTATTTATTTTTAATCTTTTATAAAAAAACCATGACGTTTTGGGTTATGAACAATATCTTTTTTATCTGTTTCGGCAACAAATAATTCAATATTTTCTTTTTTCTTACCTATATAATCCAGCTTACTTAAAGTCTCGAACAATTTCTCTATTTTGACTAAGAAATTCATCGTAGGTGTAGCTGTTTTATCTATATATACATGATTATAGCCTGTATTGATAAGTGACGTAAATAATGTCTCTAAATCACCTTGTGAAAGATCACACCACTCAGCAAAATAATTTAACAACTCTTCTTTCCCTGCTCCAGATTTTGAATCAATGAAATTTTTCATCACTCTGGCGAAAGATACCACTGTACTTAACATCGATGACGGATGTTGATACAATGAAACCCAATGAAACTGTGTAAGACAATTTCCTAAAAAATAAGCAGTATTATCTGCCAACTGCAACATTGCATTAGCAAGAAGACCTGTTTGCTGAATTCGGTTTATTTTTTGAGCAATCTGTACCGAATAAACTTCAATCTGTCCAAATGACCGCGCAATTTGTGCTTGCATGTCAACTAATTTTGGATGACAAGCTACAGTCATAGATGGCGGAATATAAGCATCATCAAGAATTGTAGTATCTCCAACTAAAACCTTACCTATAGCCAGATAAAAACCTCCATACCCTATTCCTGAACGAAAATCTTCTGCTTTAATTAAATGAAGTTTATATTCTGGTTGTGAATATGGATATCTAGGTGGTACTTCTTCTGGATCAGGTTCTCCAAAAGGAATCCTTTTCATAGAATTAACAGATATACAAGCAAGTAATACCAATTGTTCTCCATCTTTTATCTGATAAGTATCTTCTGGGTATGGAACTTGCAAATCCAATGTATCTGTATGACTCTTACTTATTTCAATTCTGGATCCATTTGGGGTAATCGCATGACATTCTTCTACACGTACACGAAGTAGTTTATGATTGTCTATTCCTAATGTAATTTTTGTTGATTCTCTATTCTGATTCCCCAAATCAAGTAGTCCATAACTCATAGGTGTTGTATGAATACCTATTGCATCACTTACTAATTCAGAAACATTATCCTGCATCGATAAGAAATGACTTTTATTTATCTTCATCCCATCAATCCAGTTAACAGGAAAATGATTTAATTTTTCTATCATAATTTTTTAATTGAGTTGTGTCGCCTTATTTTCACTTTTGGCAGATTTTCCTGCTGCGGATTTTCCGTTATCACTACCTACACCATATACCGCTTGATCATCTTCATTCTTTTTACCGGAGGTCCCTACTATTTTTTCTTTTTGTCTTTTACAAATAATTACCGAATTCTCAGTAATACCGTTCATTCCCAAAGTATATTTAGCATCAACATACTTAGCACTTTGATACCATTTGGGCTGCAGAAAAAATACCCAATTAGAATTCCCTCCATCACTATCATGTAAATCAATTTTACTTTCGCTATTATGGTCATTATACCCCGAAACAGTATGATAAAATAAATTACCAAAATCGATTCTTACAGGCCCCTTAGATCTAAGAGATGTATATACAAGGCTATCTTCATTTTTTTGAATCAATAAGGTTATAAGTAATAAATCTTTCATTTCTACCCCATCAATCTCAGGATATGGATTATTTCCCTCACGTATTTTCCAGGTAACATATTCTTTGGGTGGTATTTGCATCATATAATTAAATACTGCATAAATTCCAGTAGGAACAATAAACACTAAGAAGTGTGAACACATTAGGAAAGTAAGCCCAATACCATTAAGTGCTGTATAAATAATTATAAACAGAACACTTGAATACAGAATAATTAATAAAGAAAACAACAATTCAACACCAACAGATTTGACATTAAATTCTTCAAAATACCATCTATATAAATAAACATGAAGGCATCCAAACAATAAAGAAGCTATTTGATAAAACAGAAATTCATCAGATAATTCTGTAAATAACTTATTATAACCCAAGAAGGCTACTAATGCGTAAATAAGCACAAATGAAAATATATAGATATAGAATTTCTTTTTATATTTTACTGCAAATTCTTTTATTTTATCACTAAATACCATTGTAAGAATAACACTTACTGCTATAATTACAACCAGAAATACAATGAGCCTAATATCTATAAGCGCTGTTAAATGTTTTTTTATCATTTCTAAATTCGTGTTGAATATCCCAACACAGGCTGTTTACTAAAATTAAATGCTTCTGTTTCTTCATTCATTAATAAGATTGTTTTAAGTTCAACTTCCATTGGAAAAAAATGCTCATAAAAACAATCTATAAATTTTTTAACCCCGCCTTCATGAATATAATCTTGAAAAGGCTTATTGATTATAGGTCCTATCTCGACGGTTACATTCATGGAGTAATCCATATACTTGTTACCGCAAATAAAATCGACACCCAATCTATTTTCTCCTAAATTAATTTGCTGACTCTCATCACTATATTCTTTAGAACTTGTTATTTTATATTGTACTTTTTCTTCTATAATACTGCCTAAACAGCGGCATGCTAAATCAATATCACCAACAATCTTATAAGCGTATGGCAAAAGCTGAATAAACTTAGACACCAAAACTGCTGGGTAAATATGTGGCAAACCCCAGAAATCATAAAAAAAATCTAGTGGTTTGCTTCCGTTTAATTTGTATAAAAAATCTCTCTCAACACTTTCTATCTTAGTCCTATAATGAAAAATTTCATTTTCAAAAGGAATAAAAAAATTACGAGCTTCGGCTTCTTGTTTTTTCTGATGCTTATGCTCTTTTATCATTTGCCGAACAGACTTATCAGTATTGTTCTCACTCAAACTATGAACATAACCCTCTGGTAGCGCATCATAAATACTATCTCTAGACAAGAATATGTTAAGATATTCCTGTTTATCGTAGTTATCATCCTGGATCGTTGCGCCTAAAACATCACTCCTATACGCTCTTGAGAATTGTCCTCTATTAGAAATTATAATTTCTTCGGATACAACATTATTGCTCTCAATAAGCTCATTGGCTATAATTTCGGCTCTGATATCATAAGAAATACTCTCTATTTCTTTTACCAAAGTTTCAAGAGACTGTTTATTTCTTCTTTGCATCTTCATTGATTCTTCCTGCTCCTATATAGCGCAATTGAAAATATTCGTCATTGAAATTATAAATCGCCAATCCTTTATCTGTACATGCCAAAATCCTATCGTTATGAAGGTATAAACCAACATCCGAGATAGGATGATCTTTATCGTATCGAAAAAAAACTAAATCCCCTTCTGCTAAAAAACTTCGTCCTGTAAAAATCTGAATTGCTTTAGATTTCCACATTCCAGCAGGATCTTTAGGAAGTGTTACTTTATAAACATCACTATACAGTGATTGCAGGAAATAAGAACAATCGATTCCTTTTTTCGAAAAGCTTTTTTCTTTGTACGGCGTATTAATCCAAGTATCGATATACCCATACAAATTGTAATTCGTTATTTTATTAGGAGTTACAGCAAGAACTATCGAATACTTCTCCTTTAAGGCTAAAGTAGCATCACTTAAATTTTCTGAATTATCATTTACAACAGTTTTATTCTTTAATCCTGCTTCTTCCATATGAGATTGCTTTTTTAGCAAATCCAAGGAATAATCATATTTAAAGGGAATCTGAGAAATATAACTCTGACTCCTGCATTCTGTATGTAGCAATATTGCTAGTATTAATAAAATTACTTGCTTCATTAAAAAAAATATAAAATATTATTTTACCCCGATTCAAAGAAATCAGTGGCTATAGATTTTCAATTATTGAAATCTATCAATCGTAAAAAGCTAACTGTTGTGGTATTTGTTAACTTGAATTATTTTTATTATAATTTTCTTAAAATGTCCATCTTATTTCAAACAATGCGACATCTTCAGATTTTATGATTTTTAAATTTATTCTCAAATTTTAATACTGCAATATAGATTGCAATAAAATTAAAATCAATTTCAATAAGTCATAAAAATACTACTTTAAGGCATTTTTATATTTTTTTAAATAAATCTATTGCTTCTAAAAAATGAAATAAAACATCATTTTTCAGTTTCCAAAAACTAACTGTTGTGGTATTTGTTAGCCTGGTTCTTTTATTATGAATTTATCACATCCACAATCACAAGGTTACAAACGTAATAAATTATTCTGTAAGAATACAAATTATTTTTTGTAAATTTTATAGTAATAATTCTTGGAATCTTAAAATAATAAAAACTATTTTTGCGAGTAACTTTATAAAATATATTCTGACTTTTGTGAATTCTTAAAAATAAAAAATGAATAAAAAAAACATCGACATTAGGGTTATATTCTTCTTTGCAGTTTTATTATTGATAGGAATAGTTGCGTTTATAGTCCAGTTTTTCAACCATGTAGACTGCGAAGATGTTAAGCTTTACATTTTCTCAGATCACTCGCAAAGCGAGGAATCCATTGAGTTTTATGACCGAACCCATAATGCAAAAACATGGGAATGGGATTTTGGAGATGGGTCGTTACTAGATGTAAGAAGACATACATTTCACGTGTATAAAAAACCCGGAAAATATAAAGTTACCCTAACTATAAATGGGGATTGTACCCATACTCGAGAACTCGTAATTAAGGATAAATATGCTGCCGATAAATTTGGAACTCCTCAAATTATTGTCCCAAAAATAATCACCGCAGGACAACCCACCTATTTTAGATCCGAATCTGATGATGCCAGAACATGGGAATGGTCATTTGGAGAAAATAGAAGAGGAATCGACGAAACTTCGGCAAATCCAGTATACACTTTTTCAACTCCGGGCGAAAAAACAATTACACTTATCATAAATGGAGATTTTAGCACCGTTGCAAAAAAAACAATTTATGTGCACACCAGAGTAATTAAGAAAACAAATCCGCTGGATGTAACCTCGTATGAATATGAAAAAAAGGCAGAAGCTTTTTCATTACCAAGGGGTTCTGTTAAAAAAGACCCTCTGGAAGACATGTTACAATATGTACCTGTTGCCCCAAAAACTAAAACTCAAAAAGATAGTATTAGCGCAGTAAAAAAGGCTCCAAAAATATCCGAAGATCAGTTTGAAATTTTATTAACTAAAGTTGCTGAAGGTAGCAAAGTCAAAGATGATTTCTCTGAATATCTATGTGATGATCTTGATATTCCGATTGTAAAAAATGATAAAGAATTGTTGACTTTTTCACAATTATGTGCTGCTATTAAAGGAAAAAAAATAAAAATAGAATCAATACGATTAAACAAAGACAAACAAAATAATTGCATTAAGGGACTAAATATTAGCTATAAAGTAAAAAAATACTTGATCTGGTCTAAAGATTAAAATAGTATGGAAGAAGAAAAAAACATTTTCAGCGTAGAATTACTAAGTGCATTTGAAATAGCAAGAAAAATTGCTAAAACCAATTCAAACAAATATTATTCGGCAGCCCATTTATTAAAAGCCATTTTAAACAGAGATTTATCTCTTTTAAAACAACTTGAAACTATGGGGAAAGATGTTTATTATCTTGACGAATGGGCAGAAGTTCGAATGGAAGATGAACCTAAAACAAGTCAGGTTCTTAATGCAGAACCGAGCGATGTAATTGATGAAATTATCAAAGAAGCCGAATCGGTAAGAGCTATATTAAATGAAGATGAAATTACTCTTTATGCCATTATAGTTGCCTTAAGCTCACCTGGTGTAGGTTTTAACTTCGACCAGATGAAAACTTATCCTATTTCCCGAAACGAATTACTAGAAGACCAAACTAATATACCTCAAGACCAAAACGTTGCCAAACAAGAAGTTAAAAAAGGCTTTTTAGGCAAATATTGCATTCATAAAAACCTCGAAAAAAAGAAAAAGAGAATAGTTGCTATTGGTCGTGAAACAGAATTAAACACGATTAAAGAAATTCTTTGTCGATTCTCTAAACCCAATGTATTGTTAATTGGTGATCGAGGTATTGGGAAATCAATTTTAATAGATACACTTGTTCAAAATGTAATTGCAAATCAAGTTCCAGATGTCTTAAATAAAGTACAACTTTTTGAACTAGATTTATCATCCCTAATCGCTGGAGCTTCTTATAAAGGCGAAATCGAAGACCGATTAAAGAACTGTATTCAGGAACTAAGACAGTTTCCTAAAGCGATTCTTATCATCGAAGAAATTCATATACTACTGGATAAAAACGGTGGAGATTCAGGCGTTTCTAATGTTTTAAAAGGCGAATTAGCTAAAGGATTAAACATTATTGCTACATCGACAATCGATGAATACACCAAAAGAATTGAGAAAGAACAAGGTTTGTCGGGTATGTTCGAGATTGTAAAACTAGAGGAGTCTGATGATGATACTTTGTTTCGAATGATTCGCGAGTCCATTAAAACATATCAGGAACATCATAAAATACAAATCGATGATGAGACTATTACGGAGTCCATTCGATTATCCAAAAGATATTTAAAAGAAAAAAGCCTTCCAGAATCGGCTATTAATCTTATCGATCATACCATGTCGGTTTTAAAAACGTCTGGCGAAACTTTTCTTAAAGAAAAACAATCAATTCTTGATAAATTAGAGCTTTTAAAGCAAAATGATGCTGGTTTATCTGAAGAACAATTAATAAAAGAATCAAACTGGTTCCTTACCGATTTAATCAATAAGACAACATTTTTGATGGTTGTTGATGAACAAAATGACAATAAATCATTTGAAACATCTGAGTCTATCATCAACCATATCGAAAGCCTAATAAGTACTCTTGAAGAAAGAGCTTTAGACAAACGTGTACATATCGAAGCTTTTGATTTATCGCTTATTATTGCTCAAAAAACAGGTATTCCTGCTGGAAAACTAAAAGAGGAAGAAAAGCAAAAATTAAACAATATTGAAGAAGTTTTAGGTCGAAGAGTTATTGGTCAGGACCATTGTATTGCTACAGTTGCAGGATCTATCTTAGAATCAAGATCAGGCTTAAGTAAAGCTGGACAACCTATTGCATCATTTTTCTTTTTAGGGCCTACAGGAACAGGAAAAACAGAATTAGCAAAGAGTTTGGCCGAATTCCTTTTTCAGGATGAAAATGCTATTATCCGCTTTGATATGTCCGAATTTAAAGAAGAGCACTCTGCAGCATTACTTTATGGAGCACCTCCGGGATATGTGGGGTATGAAGAAGGAGGATTATTGGTGAACAAAATAAGACAAAAACCATATTCAATCGTATTATTTGATGAAATCGAGAAAGCACATACTTCTGTGTATGATGTGTTTTTGCAAATTATGGACGAAGGAAAACTTCATGATCGATTAGGTAAAGAAGGAGATTTCTCAAACGCTATTATCCTTTTTACTTCTAATATTGGTGCAGATCATATTGTAGAAACTTTTAATAGTGGTAAAATTCCAACTTCAACTTCCTTAATGGAAATTATGGGGAATTATTTTAGACCAGAATTTTTAGGACGATTAACCGAAATTGTTCCTTTTGCTCCTATTAGCAAAGAAAACGCATTGAAGATATTTGAAATCCACCTCAAAAAAGAGTTCATGGATTTACTTAAAAACATCAATATAACTGTTGAAATCCCTATGGAAGCCAAACTATATCTGGCAGAAAATGGATATAATGCCAAATATGGTGCAAGACCTATTAAGAGTATTATTCGTAGTCACTTAAGAAGACCATTGGCCAAAAAAATAATTTCTGGTGAAGTAAAAGATGGCGATAAAATGATTGTCGTTATCGAAAATGACGAGGTAAAATGGATTAAAGAGGAAGTATTAATTAACTCAGAAAATTAATTTAATTCCCATATATTATAAATGAAAAACGCTAAGATTTACTTAGCGTTTTTTTGTGTTTATTTTCTAAAAATAATCTTTTAATCTAAAACCAACCCGATTTGTCCATCGTCGTCTAGTTCCGTTTCAACTGAATCATCATCGGATAGTTCCGGTTTTTCAGGAACTTCTTCTTTTGGTTCTTCGTATGGTAATGGATCTAACAGATTAACTTGTTTTATCTTATCACTTGTTAATTGATTCCCTAATGCTTTAAAGCCTTTTACAGCAATAAAATCTTCGATATCTACATACAAATTATCTTTTTGAACTCCTTTTACCTTAGTGAAAACTAATTCGACTACAGGGCGATAATCAGTCGCAACAATCTCTAGCTGAGAATTAGGATGTTCAGTAATAAAACATTCTTCTTTATTTTCAGTCTCAATCAAGAAACGTTTAATATAATAACGTTCTTTTTCTCCATCAAAATAAATAGCTGAAATTGGCTTTTTAGGATTCCATTTTTCCAAAACAATCATGTCTTCATCAAAATGAGTTGATAATTCCGGAATAATCACCTTCAGTTTTCCTGTCTGGCTAATGATTAATATTTTATCACTTGGCTTAAATTCTCCTAACAATTCTCCACGTGCATCTACATTCAGACGCTTTACAGTATCATCAAACCAAACTTTTCTTGGTAATAAAGTAGAGATTCCTTTCTCTTTAAGTTCGATTTTCTTAATTGGATATTTGGTTACCAAATTTCCTTTTGAAGCTCTTCCTTTAATAGCTAATTTGGCAAAATCAATATCGAATTTCAATTTTTTAATCGTTCCAACCTGACGCAGTAAAATAGTTATTACTTCAGCTTCTCCGTTTGGATTATGCGAAAAATAAACTACTTGCGAACCTGTAGTTTCATTGGTTAAATCATACGCTTTATCACGTGTAACTCCCGAAACATTAAAACGTTTTATATATGAAGGCCCTGATTTTCCGTCACGATACATCATATTGTAAATTGTACGTTTATCGCTTTTATCAAAAATAGCAACATGTATGATATCTTTACCCACAAATGTCTTAGAATCAACTTTTGTAATTATCATTTTACCATCTCGTAAAAATACAATCACATCATCAATATCCGAACAATCAGTTAAATACTCATCTTTTTTCAAGCTAGTTCCAACAAAACCTTCTTCGCGGTTTACATAAAGCTTTGTGTTACGTAAAACTACTTTTGTAGCCTCAACATTATCAAAAACACGAAGTTCTGTCTGGCGTTCACGTCCTTTACCATATTTCTCTTTTAATCTGGTAAAATAAGCAATCGCAAAATCTGTTAAGTTTTCCAGATTGTATTCTACTTCCTTCATTTCATCTTCTAACTTAGCGATAAAATCATCGGCTTTATCAGAATCAAAACGGGTAATACGTATCATCGGAATTTGAGTCAAACGCTGTAAATCATCATCGTGAATTTCTCTTACGAATGATTTCTTGAAAGGCTCAAATCGGTCATATAAATATTTATACAACGATTCTCTGTCAGAATATAATTTGAAATCAATGTACATTTCCTCACGAATGAAGATTTTCTCTAAAGTAGAGAAATGCCATTTATTTTTTAATTCCTCTAATTGAATTTCTAACTCTTGTCGAAGCAAATCGACAGTTCTGTTCGTAGAAATCTTCAACATTGCTGAAACACCAATAAACAATGGTTTATTATCCTCAATAACGCAACCTAAAGGCGCTACAGAAGTTTCGCAGGCTGTAAACGCAAACAAAGCATCAATTGTTTTGTCTGGTGAAACTCCTGGAAAAAGGTGTATCAAAATCTCTACATCTGCCGCAGTATTATCTTCAATTTTCTTGATTTTGATTTTGCCTTTTTCATTGGCTTTCAAAATACTATCAATTAAAGTAGTCGTATTGGTCGAAAACGGAATTTGCGTAATTACAAGTGTATTCTTGTCTAATTGTGCAATTTTGGCACGTACACGAACACGTCCGCCACGAAGTCCATCATTATAATTAGAAATATCTGCAATACCCTGAGTCATAAAATCAGGATATAATGTAAACGGTTTTCCTTTAAGAATTTTTACCGAAGCATCGATTAATTCATTAAAGTTATGTGGCAATACTTTCGTAGAAAGTCCAACCGCAATACCTTCGGCTCCTTGTGCCAAAAGCAAAGGAAATTTTACCGGTAGATTATTCGGTTCTGCACGACGACCATCATAAGAAACACCCCAATCGGTAATTTTTGGAGAGTATAAAACCTCCAAAGCAAATTTAGATAAACGTGCCTCAATATAACGCGAAGCTGCAGCTCCATCTCCTGTTAAGATATTTCCCCAGTTTCCCTGACAATCTATCAATAAATCTTTTTGACCTATTTGTACCATTGCATCACCAATACTCGCATCTCCGTGAGGGTGATACTGCATGGTGTGACCTACAACATTGGCAACTTTATTATAACGACCATCATCCAACTCTTTAAGAGAGTGCATAATACGACGTTGTACGGGTTTAAATCCGTCTTCGATAGCAGGAACAGCACGTTCCAGAATTACGTACGAAGCATAATCCAGGAACCAGTCTTTATACATTCCGGTAACTTTGGTGATGGTATCACCACCTTCGCCATCGTTATTATCGTAAAAATGTCCTCCTTCAAAAGATTTGGCATCTACTTCGATAATCTCTTCAGATTCTTCCTCGTCTTGATTGTCATCAAAAGAATTAGTATCCTCCGAATTATTTTCTTCGTTATCTGGAATTATGTTATCGTCTTCTTCGTCTTTCATTTAATTATATTCGAAATTATAATTTTAATATTATTTGTTTTCGATGAGTTCTTTTAAAACCTCAACACTCGGTAACACTGTTTTATATTTACTAGCAAAAATTTGCTCGTTATTTTCTGGTAAAGTATATCTTACTACTGCCTCACTTTTATTTTGGCAAAGTATAATTCCAATAGTTTTGTTTTCATCCTCCAACCGCATTTCTCTATCATAATAGTTAACATACATTTGCATCTGACCTAAATCCTGATGTTTTAATTCTCCTATTTTCAAATCAATAAGTACAAAACATTTTAAAATTCTATTATAAAAAACTAAATCAATTCGGAAGTGTTTATCATCAAATGTAATTCTTTTTTGTCTTGCGACGAAAGTAAAACCATGACCTAACTCTAGTAAAAAATGTTCTAGTTTATTAATAATTTCTTCTTCTAATTGCAATATCTGAATATTGATGTAATTCTGGCAATCCTAAAAATTCAAGTATGTAAGGGGCTTTAATAATATCTTTAGGTTTCTCAATAATCTGACCTTTTTCAGATAACTTTAAAACTCCTTCTTTATCACGACTTAATGATAATCTGTTATAAAGTGCCGAATCATACTGTCTCTTTAATTCTCGAACACTCCAATTGTATTTCTCTGATTCTATTTCGTAAAAAAGTCTTTCTTTTTCATCATCAATTCGCATTAAAAAAACATAATGAGACCAAGTCAATTTAAAAAACGAAGATAATATCTGCATTTTTTCATTTCTGAAATTCGTCGACAGCGATGACGAAATTGAATCATTAGAATTCCGCGACACTGTCTCGGAATTCTTAATTTCCAAAATACTAGACACTGTCTCGGAAATTGAATACACTAAATAAAATTTTCTTATATTCTGTAGGTTATCAACTGAAAATCCTTTTCCAAATTCCTTAATCAATTGCTGAGAAAGTCCTTTCAATAATTGTTTTCCATATTCGGCTTTATCTTTACCGTTTTGTTCCTCCTCAACAATCATTCTTCCTATCTCAAAATAGGTAATTGTCATCGTTGAATTTACGGTACGTAAAACTTGTTGTCGGGCATTTTGCAATAACTCGACTACTTGTTGAAATATGACTTTATTTTGAAGATCGGTTGACAATATATTTTATTTAAAAAACTAAACTTCCTCCTCTATAGCATCTAGTTCCACTTTCAAATTCTTGATAATAAACTCTTGTCTGTCTGGTGTATTTTTACCCATATAGAAAGATAACAATTGTTCTATCGATGTGTTTTTATCCATCATAATAGGATCAAGTCTAATCGTCTCTCCAATGAAGTTCTTGAACTCATCTGGCGAAATCTCTCCCAAACCTTTAAATCGCGTGATTTCTGGTTTTGGTTTTAATTTTTCGATAGCTGCTTTTCGCTCTTCTTCAGAATAACAATAAATAGTTTCTCTCTTGTTTCGAACCCTAAAAAGTGGTGTTTGCAAGATATATAAATGTCCTTCTTTTATTAATTCAGGGAAAAATTGCAAGAAAAAAGTAATCAACAACAAACGGATGTGCATACCATCGACATCGGCATCGGTTGCGATTACAATATTGTTATATCGTAATTTTTCTAATCCATCTTCAATATCTAAAGCCGCTTGTAGTAAATTGAATTCTTCATTCTCATACACAATTTTCTTTGTCATTCCGTAGGAATTCAAAGGCTTACCACGCAAACTAAAAACTGCTTGTGTATTTACATCACGTGACTTGGTAATAGATCCCGAAGCCGAATCTCCCTCGGTAATAAAAAGGGTGCTTTCTAAGTTTCTAGGATTCTTTGTATCTGGAAGATGCGCACGGCAATCTCTTAATTTTTTATTATGCAGATTGGCTTTTTTAGCACGATCTGTAGCTAGTTTTCTAATTCCAGATAGTTCTTTACGCTCTCTTTCTGCCTGCAAAATTTTACGAAGTAAAGCTTCGGCTGTTGGAGGGTTTTTATGTAAATAATTATCTAATTTATTTTTTACAAAATCATTTACAAAAGTACGAACTGATACTGGCGGCGTTCCATCATCAGATCCCATATCCATAGAACCTAATTTGGTTTTGGTCTGAGATTCAAATACTGGTTCCATCACCTTGATGCTAATCGCACTCACAATCGATTTACGTACATCTGATGCTTCGAAATTCTTATTGTAAAACTCACGGATAGTTTTTACAATTGCTTCTCTATAAGCGGCTAAGTGCGTTCCTCCTTGCGTGGTATTTTGTCCGTTTACAAAAGAGTGGTATTCCTCGCTATATTGTGTTTTACTGTGCGTTAAAGCGATCTCGATATCCGTATCTTTTAAATGAATAATTGGATATTCTAAATCTTCAGCACTAATTGTTTCTTCTAATAAATCTCTAAGACCATTCTCAGAAATGTATTTTTCTCCGTTAAATATAATAGTTAGGCCATTGTTTAAGTAACAATAGTTTTTAACCATTTTTATTACATATTCTAATCGGAATTTATAATTTTTAAAAATAGCTTCGTCTGGAACAAAAGTTACTTTTGTACCTTTTCGTTTTGTAGTATCAATTACATCTTCTTCAAGAACCAAATTTCCTGCTGAAAATTCGGCTGCTTTTTGTTTGTCATCACGAACAGATTCTACGCGAAAATAGTTAGAAAGTGCATTTACTGCCTTGGTTCCTACTCCATTTAAACCTACTGATTTCTGGAAAGCTTTGGAGTCATATTTCCCTCCTGTATTCATTTTTGAAACTACATCAACAACTTTTCCTAGAGGAATTCCGCGGCCGTAATCACGAACCGAAACGGTTTTATCTCTGATAGTCACTTCAATAGTTTTTCCTGCACCCATGACAAACTCATCGATACAATTATCTAAAACCTCTTTTAAAAGAATATAAATACCATCATCTGGTGAAGATCCATCTCCCAATTTCCCGATATACATTCCGGGACGCATACGAATATGTTCTTTCCAGTCGAGTGATCGAATATTATCTTCGTTATATTGATTTTGCTCTAGCATAAATGAATTTTGGATTTTTTGCTAATGTACTATATCTCCTTAAAAAATGAAAGTCAATCTTTTGAAAGTTATCAATAAAAGTATCTTTTAAACGCATTTATTTAAATTAAAAACAGAAACTCATTATTTTTATAAAAAAACTGCTTTTTAAACAATATTTTAGGATTTAATACCTAAAACTTGTTTTGCCAAAGCAATCATTTCGGGAGTTCCCGTATTTTTATTTTTTTCGTCCGAAAGTTTTACAACTCCTTCCCAATGTGTAAAATCTGGCTTCGTTTCGGTTAATTTTATAACCATATTCATTGCTGGCAAGCCTACATCATTGGTAAAATTTGTACCAATTCCGAATGACATTTTTATCTTGCCTTTACAGAAATCTGATATCACTTTTACCTTTTCTAAATTTAATGAATCAGAAAAAACTATGATTTTTGACTTAGGATCGATTCCGAGTTTTGTGTAATGTGCAATAATTTTTTTAGCAAATTCAATTGGATCTCCACTATCATGTCGAACTCCATCAAAAAGCTTGGAATACTTTTTATCAAATTGCTCAAAAAACACATCTGTAGTATAAGTATCTGTTAAGGCAATTCCTAAATCACCTCCGTAAACTTGTGTCCAGTTCTCCAGTGCAACTATATTAGCAACTTTAAACCCATATTGTGCCGCATGAAACATAAACCATTCGTGCGCATGAGTTCCTAAAGGTCGTTTACCGTTAAGCATTGCTAAATGCACATTACTTGTACCTAGAAAACTTTCCTGACCAAAAAGAGCTAATGTTTCATTAACCAAAGTATGTACTTTATACGAATGACGTCGTCTTGTACCAAATTCTAAAACTGAAGCTCCTAATGCATTATAACTTTCAATTTTGGCTTTGGTAATATCCTGAACTGCTTTATCATCTATTCTCACTAAATCCTGAGATGCGTAAAAAAGTTCCGAAATTAAAGCCATCAATGGGACTTCCCATAAAATGGTACGGTACCAGAATCCTTCGATTGTAATATCTAATTCGGAACCAACTTGTTCTATCTCTACCTCGGAAGCATCAAAAGTATATCCTTGTAAGAAATCCAAATAGGTTGGATCTAGATAAGGACAATGTTTCTTTAAATATAATTTCTCTTCTTGAGTCAATTGTAGTTTTGTCATTGCTTCAACAGAATGACGCAATAAAACAGCAAAACCCGGAGGAAAAGTATGTTTTCCTCTGTTTATAAATTTATACCGCACTTTAGCTTTAGGAAACAGCTTTATTACAGCATGCTGCATTGTAAATTTATAGAAATCGTTATCTAATATTGATTTTAGGAAGATTGTCCCCATACCCAAATTGCTTTATTAATTTTAAAAAACCTTGATTGCTAATATACGGCAATTCAACAAAAAAAGAAAATTGTTTAAACAAACATCTTTAATTATCTCTACTTTGGAATTATTTTAAAAGAAGCAACACTATTTTGATAAAGAAAAAAAGTAATAAATGAGCCTATTTTTTTGTCATAAGTAATCTGGAATTCCAAAGTTCCCCTTACTTCTTTTGGATTTTCTACTTTGACTGGCTGTCCTCTTTTTAAATAAAAAAATGTATCCGATTTTGAAATATTTTTTATTTTGAAAGATATTTTATCACCATCATTGGCTTTAATTATTCCTGATTCAGGTCTTAAAATTTCGAGATCTTCTTCAATAGCTTTATCAGAAATCAAAGGGCCATTTAAAAAATCTTCCTGATTTAATTTACGATCCAAATACATTCCTGAATCAGGAAAATGCTTCGCAAAAAAGTATTTTGGATCCGTATCAAAGTAAACTGAGTTAAAATAATTTACCATTACTTTTCTATTACTATCATAATATCCTTGCCCCCAAGTAACGTCGACCAAAATCCATTTTCCGTCAACCCAAACAGTATTCCATGAATGATTAGTCAACAAATTTTTCCGACCAATATCTGTCAATGATTGCTTGGAATCACCTCTAATTACTTGAGATTTCAAATCTACCAAAGAAGCTAAACGTTGATACAAAAGCGTAAAACCTTCGCAAACTGCTTTCTGAGAATCAAATGCCTTTTGCCACGTTTTTTCCTTTATTAACTCTATTTGTTTTTGCTTTTCCGCTTCAGTTCTATAGCTAAATTGTACGGGCTTCTGCGGATTTAAATACGCTTTGTAATCATATTTTATATTTAAAGCAATCCAGCTATAAATAGCTCTTGCCTTATCATATTCTGAAGTAAAATCTTTTTGAATTCTTGTCGCTAAATCTTCTGTTGAACTAAAATGTTTTGGGTATTTCCGCACAATATCATCAATCGCATTGTACTTTTGTGAATATGCCGAATAGAGAAAAATATAATTCAGAAAAAGAAATATAAAAGCAATCTTTTTTATTGTCATCGATTAAAAACTAGACTTAATAATGTCTTTTAATTCTTTATCTAACTCTGTATTTGATATTTTATTTTCTTCTAAATCAAAATTAGCATTAAAACTCGGCAATGAAAAACTTGCTTTAATCTCGGTACCATAACGTGGAAACAATTTTGTGGCAATTTCTAAAACTGAAGCTCCTCCTCTCCCTCCTGGCGATGTAGCTAACAACAACATTGGTTTATGCTGAAAAATATCTTTCTCGATACGTGAACACCAGTCGAAAACGTTCTTAAAAGCAACTGAATAATTCCCATTATTTTCTGCCATAGAAACTACCAAAATATCTGCTTCTGCCAATTTTCCAAGAAAAGCTTTTGCTTTTGGGTGCTGCCCTATCTCTTTTTCGACATCAACGCTAAATAAAGGCATTGCAAAATCATTTAAATCCAACACTTCTATATTGGCATCATTAAATTGATTTGCAGCATATGTTGCCAGTTTTTTATTGATAGAATGCTGACTGTTACTTCCTCCAAATGCTATGATTTTCATGATTTTATTTTTAGTGTTTACTCTATTTCTAAGATTTCTTTTTTTATTTCTACCGAATATTCATTCGGGTAAATTTTACCTCCGTATGTCTTAGCATATACCTTCGTAAATTCAGCTCCAAAATACAGAATAATTGCCGAATAATAGACCCAAACCAGAATTATTATTACGGAACCTGCCGCACCATAAACCGATGCTGTTGTAGAACTTCCTAAATAAAATCCTATTGCAAATTTCCCTATCATAAAAAGTACTGCGGTACAAGTTGCTCCAATAAAAGCGTCTTTCCATTTTATTATTCCATCTGGCAATGCTTTAAATATAATTGCAAAAAGTAACGTGATACTAATCAAGATAATGATCAGATTTATTATATTAAATAAATAAACGGTACTCTCTGGAAAATACAACTTTAAGCGTGCACTCATTAAATCTAAAATTGTACTTACAAAAAGACTCACAAGCATTAAGAATCCTACTGAAACTATCATAGAAAATGACATTAATCGGTTTTGTATAAACTTCTTAAGTCCTTTGTTTGGTTTGGCGCGTAATCCCCAAATAAAATTAATAGAACTCTGTATTTCGGCAAAAACTCCTGAAGCTCCAATTAATAACATCCCGACTCCAAAAACAGTTGCAAAAACATTGCTTCCTGATAGCTGTACATTTTTTATTGTTTCCTGAATTTGTATCGCAGCACTATCTCCCACTAATCCATTTATTTGACCATAAAGCTCGCCTGCAACAGCATCTTCCCCGAAGAAAACACCACAAATGGTAATAATTATAATTAACAAAGGTGGTAATGCAAAAATGGTATAATAAGCCAATGCAGCACTTAACTTTATTGCATTATCATCGTTAAACTCTAACACTGTAGTTTTTAACAAATACCATGATTTGGATATTATATTTTGACTTTTCACAATACTTTAATTAATTATTTCTCTCAAATATAAGCAATTAAAAAAATAAAGTTATTCTCATATTTCCTGTAAATGTTATACTTTGTCCATGACTACCCCAGATTGTAGTGGAAAGCATTTTGAGAGGAAAACCACTTTTTTGTTACTGTAAAAAAGCGACCAGCGGAAGCTCTTTTTATAGTATTACAAAAAAAGGTTTTACCGAAAAATCTTGAAACGGAAAGCTGGAAATGGGTTCTGAAAAATAAAAATTTAAACCATTAAGACATTGAGTTTTATTAAGACTTAACTTCTCTTAATCCCTTAATGGTAAAAACAAAAAAACTGCTGAATATCTTCAACAGTTTTCCTTTTTATACATTTAAAACCAAGCTATTTTGAAACTTTTTTGAATTCTTGCTGATATCCAAAATTCTTTAATTTCAACACGCTTTTAAATTCTCTGCGAGTTGGTTTAACCACAAAAGAAGTTGAATCTAGCTTTTGTGATTTAATCGCTGTAATAGAATCTAATCTCCTCAAATCCTCCATTGAATGGATATCATTAATCTTTATAACATTATTATCTATTGAGAAAATTTTTGCTCTCCAGAAAATAGAATCACGTATGCTTAAAACCAATTTACCATCAATTCGTTTTGCTTTATTATAGTATGAAAATCTAAATAATGTATCTACATGTTTTTCGATTAATTCTATTGAATCACCCTTTGAATTCATATCATACTTCTGATTCTTCTCTTTTCTTATTAATTTCCCATCTACAATATCATATTCTCCTTTTAAAGAATCTAATTTATTTTTATGGATTATAAATTTATTATAATTCTCAAACCTAATTGCATTTTCATCAATTCTTAAAAATGTAGAATCACTATCCATAAACAGCCCTTTAAATTTATCAGGAAATCGGTCTAACTCAGAATCATTAACAGGCTGAGGATTTTCAAAATATAAATCAAAACCTTCATAAGGAGCACGATTGGCTTTTCTACAAGATGATATAACAATTAATATTCCTAAAATTAGAATGATTTTTTTCATAAGTTTCTTTTAGTCAGTTTTACCAAAATTCAAGCCAAATGTTAAAAAAAATAAAAACAAACACAAAAATTCTTTTCACGCAGATTTTACAGATAAAAGCAGATTAACCTCTTTATCACCTTTAAAAACAAAAATTTAAACAAAAAAAAACTGCTAAATTTCTTTAGCAGCTTTGTCTATTCTCTTTAATCTTGATTCTTTTTTCTAAAGAAAAATTATACGTTAAAACGGAAGTGCATTACATCTCCATCTTTTACGATATATTCTTTTCCTTCTACTTTGAATTTCCCTGCTTCTTTAGCTTTTGCCTCTGAACCGTAATGAACGAAATCTTCGTATGAAATTACTTCAGCACGGATGAATCCTTTTTCAAAATCGGTATGGATAACTCCCGCAGCTTGTGGCGCAGTAGCTCCGATATTGATTGTCCAGGCACGAACTTCTTTTACTCCTGCTGTAAAATAAGTTTGTTGTTTTAATAATTTATAAGCAGCACGAATTAAAACTGATGCTCCTGGCTCTTTCAAGCCCATATCTTCTAGAAAAACCTGACGCTCTTCGTAGCTTTCTAATTCGGTAATATCTGCTTCTGCTCCTACTGAAAGGATAATAACTTCTGCATCTTCATCTTTTACCAACTCACGAACCTGATCTACGTATTTGTTTCCGTTTACAGCAGAACTTTCGTCAACATTACAAACGTACAATACTGGTTTTGCAGTAATTAACTGAAAAGATTCCATTAAAATCTCTTCATCATTACCTTGTGGCGTAATAGTACGAGCTGATTTAGCTTGTAATAATGACTCTCTAATTCTGTCTAAAAGTGCTTTTTCTGTCTGAGCTTCTTTATTTCCAGTTTTAGCTGCACGATTTACTTTCTCTAAACGTTTTTCAACAGTTTCTAAATCTTTCAATTGCAACTCAATGTCAATTGTTTCTTTGTCACGAATTGGGTTTACATTCCCATCTACGTGAACAATATTATCATTATCAAAACAACGTAAAACGTGAATAATCGCATTACACTCTCTGATGTTTCCTAAAAATTGATTCCCTAGTCCTTCACCTTTACTTGCTCCTTTTACCAAACCTGCAATATCTACGATATCTACAGTTGCCATTTGCACACGTTCTGGTTTTACCAATTCTTCTAATTTTTCAATTCTTGGATCTGGTACGTTTACAACACCAATATTTGGCTCGATTGTACAAAACGGAAAGTTTGCACTTTGTGCCTTTGCATTTGATAAACAATTAAATAATGTTGATTTTCCAACATTTGGCAATCCTACAATTCCTGCTTTCATATGTAGTTTCTATTTATTTTTATTTGCAGCGCTTCAATTCTGCTGAAATTTATGTTCTCGCTTTTAAAAGTTTGCAAATATAAGATTTAATACTTCGTTGCCGAACAAAAACTGCGTATTAATACACTTTTAAACAAACCCTTAAAAAAAATTAAACATTATATTAATATTTTGTTAAAAAGAATTACTTTTAGCTAAACATCTAACCAAACAACAAAACCAAACTCAATTAATTATGAAAAAATTTACAGTATTAGTATTTATACTAAATATTACATTTCTTTTTGCTCAAAAAGAAATTAGTGGCGTCGTAAAAGACCATAATGGCGTAGCGCTTCCGGGGGTAAACATTATAGAAAAAGGAACTAATAACGGAGTATCTACCGACATACAAGGTGGTTACATTATTAAGGTTAAAGAAGGTGCAGTCTTAGTTTTTAGTTATGTTGGGTACACAAATACCGAAAAAAATGCTACAAGTGGCATTATCGATATTACTATGAACGAAAACGGCGGACAAACCTTAAAAGACGTTGTAATTGTTGGTTCCAGAAACACCAAAAGGACAGTTGTAAACTCTGCTGTACCTATTGATATCATTAACATAAAAGATGTTACTACACAAAGCGGAAAACTAGAAATTAATCAATTACTGCAATATATAGCTCCCTCTTTTAATGCTAACAAACAATCTGGATCTGACGGAGCAGATCACGTTGACCCTGCTTCTTTACGTGGTTTAGGTCCTGATCAGACTTTGGTTTTAATAAATGGTAAAAGAAGACACCAATCTTCTCTCGTAAATTTATTTGGAACTCGTGGACGCGGAAATACTGGAACAGATTTAAATGCTATTCCTGCTTCATCTATAAAAAGAATTGAGATTTTAAGAGATGGTGCGGCGGCTCAATATGGCTCTGATGCTATTGCGGGAGTTATTAATATCGTACTAAACGACAATATGAACGAACTGAATGGCTCGGTTACTTACGGAGTTTTTAATACTAAAGCCAAAGGTGATTTTCTTCCTGGAACTCCTAACACTAAGGGATACCGTTTGGATAAAAACGGAAATGGAAACTCGTATGGAAAAAATCAAGATTTTGACGGTGGCTCGGTAAAAGTTGCTGCCAATTATGGTGTTGCCATTGGAGAAAAAGGTGGATTTGCTAATTTTACTACTGAATATATCAACAAAAACAAAACACTTCGCCCTGCTTACGATTTTAGAAAAGGTTTTGGAGATGCTGCAATTCAGAGTTTTAATCTTTTTGCAAATATTGCTATCCCAATTTCGGATAAAACGGAGTTCTACGCCTTTGGAGGAAGAAATTACAGAGATACTGATGCTTATGCATTTACTCGTAATGATGGCGAGAGAGTCGTAGAATCTATATATCCTGGCGGATACACACCAAGAATT
This sequence comes from Flavobacterium sp. AJR, assembly GCF_002156885.1. Lineage (NCBI taxonomy): Bacteria > Pseudomonadati > Bacteroidota > Flavobacteriia > Flavobacteriales > Flavobacteriaceae > Flavobacterium > Flavobacterium sp. AJR. The sequence goes on from NZ_NCWQ01000047.1 coordinate 24,192, forward strand.
ACATCGAATATTATTGACAACTCATTATCCGCAGGATTTAGAACTGTAACTACTGGTGGATGGAAAATAGATATTAGTAATACGTACGGAAAAAACCTTTTTCACTATTATATAAAAGGAACTATAAATGCTTCTCTTGAAGCTGCATCTCCAACTGAGTTTGATGCTGGAGGTCATACGCTGACACAAAACACTACTAATTTTGATTTTTCTAAAAATTACGACTCTGTTCTTGATGGACTAAACTTAGCTTTTGGAGCTGAATATCGTACTGAAAATTTCACCATTTTTGCTGGCGATGAAGGCTCTTACGCTACTTATGACACAAACGGAATTCCGATAAGAGATCCCGCAAATCAAAATGCTCCAATAGATCCTATTTCTGGCAATCCAAGACCTGGAGGCTCTCAAGGTTTCCCTGGATATAGTCCTCTAAACACTGTTGATAAAGGTCGTACTAATTTATCTTTGTACACTGATGCCGAACTAGATATTACAGATGCTTTCTTAATTAGTGGTGCAGTTCGTTTTGAAAATTATAGCGATTTTGGAAGCACTTTAAATGGTAAACTTGCTATGCGATTAAAAGCGAGCAAAAATATCAATTTTAGAGGATCTGTAAGTACTGGATTCCGCGCTCCATCATTGGCACAAATATATTATAATCTACATTTTACAAACTTTAATGCTGGTGGAGCAACAGAAGTATTGCTTGCGCCAAATAACAGCCCAATTACCCGCGCTTTTGGTATCCAAAAACTAGATGAAGAAAAAGCGTTGAACGCTTCTTTGGGTTTCACTGCAACTTTTGGTGATTTTACAGCAACTGTGGATGGGTATTTTATAAAAGTAAAAAATCGTATCGTACTTACGGGTTATTTTGATGCAACCGCATTAAACATTGGTGTCTCTGAAGCTCAATTTTTCGTTAATGGTGTTGATACTAAAACAACTGGATTGGACTTGGTTCTTGCATGGAAGAAAAAATTTGGAGAATCGCTATTTAGTGCAACACTGGTAGGAAACATCAATAACATGAAAATTGACAATATAAAAAATGGCAGCTTACCCGAAGAAACTTTTTTCGGAAGACGCGATAGAGCATTTTTATTAGCTTCGGCTCCAAAAAATAAATTTGGTTTGAACTTAAATTATGCTCGTCATAAATTTGATGCTGGTTTAGCTTTTACCCATTTCAGCAAAGTAGTTTTAGTAGATTATGGTGATGAAGATGATACGTATTACCCAAGAATTGTAACAGATTTAACTGTAGGATACCAGCTTACAAAATCATTAAAATTAAGTGTTGGTAGTAACAATTTATTTAATGTTTACCCAACAAAACAAGATGAACAAGGAAATACTGAGGCTGGTGGATATTGGGACGCTGTACAAATGGGTTTCAGCGGAGCGTATTACTATGCAAGACTTGGATTTACGTTTTAATACAATGCCTTTCTTTTATCAGCCTGAGCGAAGTTGAATGGACTCAGCCTGACAAAACAAAAAAAATCCTGAGCATCAAACTCAGGATTTTTTTATATAAAGATTACATCTCACAATTCACAACTTATAATCTAAAGAACTTATTATTTCTTTTTCTTTATCGGTGGCGGTAAATCCCGAAACATCCCAGTAATTGGTTAGGATTTTATTCTTTTTATTAAAGAGTGTTTTTTCTTTAAAAACATCGCTTTCGTTATAAGTGAATTTTTGTTTATTGAAATTGGTCGTTATAAAACTATTCCGAACTTGAATATTCTTGACTTTGTCTTTTAAAATAAGATTATAAGCTATTTCTTCGTTAGAACTCAATAAATAATAATCCGACCCATCTATTCTGTATTTTACTTTTATGAATGATCTCGTAATATTTTTAGAACCTACATCTGGTTTTTCTTCCGTTTCAACTGGTTTTGCAGGAATCAAAGCACACGTAAACTCAATAATTATCTTTTTTTTGTGGTCATAAATAACTTCAAAACTATCCATCTCCTTCTTAGACTTGTCCAGCGGAGTAATACTCATTACATAATAGTCTTTATTACCCGGAAATCCTTTTACTATAAAATCATATTCTTTTTTTGCTTTTGAATCTAAAATAGGCTCAAAATAATCCAAATTAGAATAATTCTCCATGATATTATTCAGATTATATCCTTTTAAATCAGCACTTACATCTGCTTCTAACAAACCATAAGATCGATTTTGCTCTACCAATAATGTTGTTGTTGCTTTTTTGCGATTTCCTGAGAACTGAAAATTTACAAGTCCGTCATTATAATACGAATATTTATCATCAAGCATAAAATACTCTCGTACATATACTTTTAATCGATATGGCATTGTTAGTTTTTCTACCGAATTAGAGACAATTTTTTGAAGTATTTTTTGTGGAGATTCTTTAGACACAACAATCTCGGTTAACTTATTCTTCTTGTTCTTTAAATAAACTACAAATTCATTCCCTTTTAAAGTTATCCAACGAGTTGTTAAGCTCTCATAATTTGTCTCGGAAGTCTGAACATTTGAAGCTCCTGTTAACATAAAAGTAACCTTACCTTCTTCGTTACTCAATAAAACTTGCTTAGTTTTCATTATAACTACCATTGCATTTTCTATCGGCAACTGCGTTTCTATATCTTTTACGATTATAGAATATTCTTTGCTTTGTGCAAAAATACTCACGTTAAAAAACACAATAAATAAAAGTATAAGTCTCTTCATAGGCTTTGTTAAAAAAATTAACCGCTATAAAACTACAAATAAAACATTAAAAACCAATACAATACAAAAAAAAGGTTATATACAAAAAAATCCTGAGCGTAAACCCAGGATTTTCTTTATGTTTAAAATCTAAAAAGACTTTAGTATTTATTCGTTATGTAAAAACGCTTGTCTGTTTAATAGCGTCTCTTCATCTTCTACATGATTATCATCTGGTACACAACAATCTACAGGACATACTGCCGCACATTGTGGTTCATCATGAAAACCTTTACATTCTGTACATTTACCCGGAACGATATAATAAACTTCGTCAGAAATAGGAGTCTGAGCATCATCTGCGTCAACTTCTGTACCGTCTGGCAAAATTACTTTTCCTTTTAAAGCTGTTCCATCCTTGTATCTCCAATCATCAGCACCTTCATAGATTGCTGTATTTGGGCACTCTGGTTCACAAGCACCACAATTGATACATTCGTCGGTTATAATTATTGCCATTGTTTTTTAGTCTTAAAGTTAAAAGCTTTAAAGTTATCAAAGTCAAAAAAAAACAAAAAAGAGCATTTTAGCGTTTTGACTTAATGACTTTTGACTTTCGACTTATTTATCCTTATTTTTGTGCAAAATTACAATCAAAACTATTCATATACAAATTACTTATGTTACAAAACGAAAAAAAACAATCTTTTATAGAACTGGGCAAATTTTTGAGCCAATTTTCAGAAAATGATTGTAAAAAACACAATAATGTTTTATGTAATGACTTGTTTTTTGATGATTTCATAAAACTGATTCACTTGTCTCAATCACATAACGGTTGGTACACTCCTGAACAAGTTTTTTTTTCTATCCAATCATGGGCCAATGCTTTAACAGAAGAGAACCTTAATAAATGGCTTTCTGCTTATTCTTTTGACTCTGTTAAAGAAAGTAAAAACGTAGCCTTAATACTAGCTGGAAACATTCCGCTAGTTGGTTTTCATGATTTTCTATCTGTTTTAATTACCGGACATAATGTCTTGGTAAAAACATCTTCTAATGATCAACATTTACTTCCTTTCTTGGCGAAATATCTTATTGCTATCAATCCTGATTTTGCTAATAAAATCACTTTCGTGGAAGGAAAACTAGAAAATTTTGATGCTGTAATTGCTACAGGAAGTAATAATACGGCACGTTATTTTGAATACTATTTTAAAGATAAACCTTCGATTATTCGAAAAAGCAGAAACTCTATTGCCGTTTTAAACGGAAAAGAAACTAAAGAGCAACTTATTGCTTTGGGTGAAGATATATTTAGATATTTTGGTTTAGGATGCCGAAATGTTTCTAAACTATTTGTTCCTGAAGGATATAAATTTGATGCTTTTTTTGAAGCAATTTTCGAATATCAGGATGTTATTCATTATGAAAAATACGCTAACAATTACGATTACAATAAGGCAGTTTTCTTAATGAGTAATTTTAAATTACTAGATAATGGCTTCTTAACTTTAAAAGAAGATACAAGTCACGCCTCTCCTATTTCGAGTGTTTTTTATGAAACCTACAATAATATTGAAGATTTAAAACAAAGATTACAAGCTGAGAATGAGCAAATTCAATGCATTGTAAGCGATAACCTGATAGAAAACAGCATTTTATTTGGAAAAACGCAAACTCCTGATTTGTGGGATTATGCAGACAATATAGATACTATATCGTTTTTGTTAATAACATAAGTTAAAATCTGATAATTATTGCGAATAATTTAACGATTTTTCGGGCGCTATTACCGAAATTTGCGTTTCTAAAAAATATTGGAATTTAACTACACCATGAAAAAACACAACTACAGCGCAGGACCAAGTATCTTACCTCAAGAAGTTTTTGAGAAAGCATCAAAAGCTATTTTAAATTTTAATGACTCAGGATTATCAATTTTAGAAATTTCGCACCGAAGTAAAGATTTCGTTGCTGTAATGGAAGAAGCTCGTTCTCTTGCTTTAGAATTATTAGGACTTCAAGGAAAAGGATATCAAGCCCTGTTTTTACAAGGTGGTGCAAGTACAGCATTCTTAATGGCTCCTTATAACTTAATGAAAGAGAATGGTAAAGCAGCTTATTTAGATTCTGGAACTTGGGCAACTGCCGCTATAAAAGAAGCAAAACTTTTTGGAGAAACTATTACTGTAGCTTCATCTAAAGAAGAAAATTACAACCATATTCCAAAAGGTTACGAAATACCTGCCGATGCAGATTATTTTCACTGTACAAGTAACAATACCATTTTTGGAACTCAAATGAAAGAATTCCCAACAACGAGTGTACCAGTAGTTTGCGACATGAGTTCGGATATATTTTCTCGCAGTTTAGATTACTCAAAATTTGATTTAATTTATGCTGGAGCTCAAAAAAATATGGGTCCTGCAGGAACTACTTTGGTAGTTATTAAAGAAGAAATCTTAGAGAAAAACGGTAGAACAATTCCTAGCATGTTAGATTATGCTAAACATATTAAAGCAGAAAGTATGTATAATACTCCTCCTGTTTTTGCAGTTTATGTTTCATTATTAACATTACAATGGATTAAAGAAAAAGGTGGTGTTGCAGCCGTTGAGAAATTAAACGACGCAAAAGCGGCGCTACTTTATGCAGAAATTGACAGAAACCCTTTATTTAAAGGAGCTGCAGTTGTAGAGGATCGTTCTAACATGAACGTTACTTTCTTATTAAACAATCCTGACCATACTGCAACATTTGATGCTATGTGGAAAGAAGCCAACATTTCTGGTTTACCAGGTCACCGTTCAGTTGGTGGTTACAGAGCATCTATATACAATGCAATGCCTATAGAAAGCGTTCAGGTACTGGTAGATGTAATGAAAGCTTTGGAAGCGAAAGTTTAATCGCTTTCTTCGGTTAATCGTTAATTTGGTTAACTGTTTAATCGAAATATCCTTTTACACAAAAAACAGTAATTGAATACCGGATTCCTAGCCCCGATAGAAGTGGAAATCCTTTTATTTTTTTCTTTAAAAAATAAAAGATTGTAACGAATAGCGGGATTAGCTCCTAAAAAAGAAAAAAATTAATATCGAGGATGAGATTGCTTCGTTCCTCGCAAAGACATAAACTAAAATGAAAGTATTAGCAAATGACGGAATTTCTAAAAGTGGAATTCTAGCTTTAGAAAAAGGTGGATTTGAAGTTATAACTACAAAAGTGGCTCAAGAACAAGTAGCTAATTTTGTAAACGAAAACAACGTAGATGTAGTTTTGGTACGTAGTGCTACCAAAGTACGTAAAGATATTATTGATGCTTGCCCAGGATTAAAAATTATTGGTCGTGGTGGTGTTGGTATGGATAACATTGATGTTGACTATGCAAAAAGCAAAGGAATTCATGTAATTAATACTCCAGCTTCATCATCAGAATCTGTTGCTGAATTAGTTTTTGGACACTTATTTAATGGAGTTCGTTTTTTACACGATTCTAACAGAAATATGCCTTTAGAAGGTGACACAAACTTTGATGGTTTGAAAAAAGCGTATGCAAATGGTACTGAATTAAGAGGTAAAACTCTTGGTATCGTTGGTATTGGTCGTATTGGTCAAGCTACTGCAAAAATGGCTCTTGGTTTAGGCATGAAAGTTATTGCTGCTGATAGTTTTATTCCAAAGGTTGATGTAAAAGTTGAATTCTTTGACGGTCAATCTATCACGACAACAATAGAGTCTCAATCATTAGAATCTTTATTTAAAGAAGCTGATTTCATTACTTTACACGTTCCTGCTCAAAATGGTTACATCATTGGAGAGAAAGAATTTGAAATTATGAAAGATGGTGTTGGAATCGTAAACTGTGCTCGCGGAGGTGTTATCGACGAAGTGGCGCTAGTAAAAGCATTGGATAGCGGAAAAGTATCGTTTGCTGGTTTAGACGTTTTTGAAAGCGAACCAAAACCAGAAATGGCTATTTTAATGCACTCAAAAATCTCTTTGACTCCACACATTGGAGCCGCAACTGGAGAGGCACAAGACAGAATTGGTACTGAACTAGCTTCACAAATTATTACTTTGTTGAGTTAAGTAATTAAAAAATAGTTTAACTTTAAAGGGATTTACTGCGCATTGTAGTAAATCCCTTTCTTTTTATTAAATTTGTCGTCTAATCTAAATGTAAACATCATGTTTGAACAATTAACCCAATTAGTGCAACAATACGGAGGCAGTGCAGTCGTAAACAACCCCGCTGTTCCTAATGAACACAATGAAGCTGTAATAAGTGAAACAAGTAATTCTATTTTTGCAGGATTGCAAAAAATTGCTTCGGAAGGTGGCGCAGAACAACTCGCCAGTTTATTTAGCGGAAAATCACCTATTGACAGTTCGAACCCTGTTGTACAACAAATAACACAACAGTTGTCTGGTAATCTTGGAGAAAAATTTGGATTAAGTAGTGAAGCATCTAGTGGTGTTGCTGCAGGTATGATTCCGCAAATTTTAGGTTCTCTTGTAGGGAAAGCAAAAGACTCAAACGATAGTAGCTTTCAAATTTCAGATATTATTACTGCTATTTCTGGTAACGGAGGACAAGCTTCGGGTATTATGGATGCAATTTCTAAATACGGAACTCAATTTGGCTTAGACCAAAATGGTGACGGGAAAGTAGATGTTAGCGATGCTATGGCACTAGGAAACAAAAGCGGTGGCATAGGTGGTTTACTAGGTAAATTATTCGGGAAATAGTTTTTTTTAGGAAGGTACTGAGGTGCTAAGGCTCAAAGACACAAAGGTTTTCTATAGAGACGCAACTCAGTACGTTTAAAGTTTCTAAATTCTAAGTTAAAAAAATAATCAAAAGCTGTTTACAATTATGTAAGCAGCTTTTTTTGTGAGTATGTTTATTGATGTTTTTATTACTAAAACATTGTGTCTCTGAAGATTTTAAACGCACTATGGTGCGTCTATACAGAAACCTTTGAACCTAAATATTATGCACCCAAACAAAAAACCTTTGTCCCTTTGAACCTTAGTACCTCAGTACCTTCTTAAAAAACCTTTGAACCTAAAAATTATGCGCCTCAATAAGAAACCTTTGTCCCTTTGAAACTTTTAGACGCACTGCGGTGCGTCTCTACAGAAAACCTTTGAACCTAAAAAGATATGCAATTACACCCCAACAAGAAACCTTTGAACCTTAGTACCTCAGTACCTTCCTAAAAAACCTTTGTCCCTTTGCACCTTTTAGATGCACTGCGGTGCATCTCTACAGAAAACCTTTAAACCTTAGCTCCTCAGAACCTCCCATGAAAAAACTGTTAAATAAGAAAGGCCTTCGCTGATTTTTTTGTAAATTTATATCTCAATTTTAGACCATGAAAAATAGTATCTACATATTGCTTATTCTATTTGTTATCGTTGCGTGTTCTACTAAAAAAACAAGTATGGCTATTACAAAACAACCTGCTACATCGGTAAACGATACAGTTCGTATTGCAAACGACGATTTAGAATATGAAGTAATTATAATAGACAACGGTTTTAGTACCTGGCTAGCTTCTACGGCATTACCTCGAAATTATTATTCGCAAGCTTATCTTGAAAATAAAAACCAACAATATGTACGTGAATGGAATAACAGGGTTTTACAACCACAGCGTTTCAGTCCCAATTTATACGAAATGAGAATTGATTACGACCCTACAATTAATTATGGATACGAGGTAAATTACTTAATTTACAACTACATGATTTATTTTCAAAATACTTACAAACAAAAGCTAGCAGGATATGTCCCATCAAGATAATGTTACTATATTTGTATTCATTATAAATAGAAATGAATAAATTAAAACAACGTTGGGGGATTACTTCTAATTTTCAACTCACTATCATATTTATTGTATTTGCTATAACCGGTTCTACTTCGGCATGGTTATCAAAACCTTTTTGCGTTTGGTTAGGAATTACAAAAGAAGATTTTGGCTTTTGGTTTACCCTTATCCGCTTAATAATTATTTTCCCTATCTACCAAGTATTACTTGTAGCAATAGGAGCTATTTTTGGGCAATTCCGTTTTTTCTGGAACTTCGAGAAAAAAATGCTTAAAAATATGGGGCTAGGATTCTTGTTTAAAGAATAATATCGTTATCAATATGCTTATCTTTCTTTTGAATAAAATAAGTATAAATCCATGTTAGGGTAAATGATGGAATAATATCTGTAAACGGAAGTATCTCTTCGACAAAAGTTAAGATTCCTGCCACCTTCCCTACTCGACCTTTATACATATAAGTCATTAAGAAACCAGCTAGTGGCGCCCAAATTACATCGGCAAATTCCCCTAAAAAAGGAATTGTAAAACTCACCATACCGATTGCATCAAAAAGCAATCCTAATAAAAGTTTTTTTGTTCTCTCGTCTTTCACAAGTGTTTTTTCTTCCATTTTAATATATATTAAAACCTGAGTTACTTCAAATATAATTCATTTTGAACAGATTATCTATTTATTTTTTTTTGAATAAACTTATCATTCCGTAACCATTAATCAAATTTCATTCCTAAAATAATCTTCATCAAAAAAGAGATTTCCTTTTTTAGAATCCTCTTTCTTTTTTTTACAATTTACTTTTACCAAAAAATGTTCCTAAAATTCTGTTACAACACATTTTTATATCGGTAGAATCTTTGTTTCTTTGTAAAAACAGTTTCGTAATGATAAAGGCAAAAAATATACATAAATTCTATGATCAACTTGAAGTTTTAAAAGGAGTTGATTTGCATATAAAAAAAGGAGAAATTGTTTCTATCGTTGGAGCTTCTGGAGCAGGAAAAACAACACTTTTACAAATTTTAGGAACATTAGACAAACCTGAAAGAAATAAGGAATCCTCTCTAACAATCAATGGAGAAAATATTTTAGCACTTCAGGATGTAGAGAATGATAATTCGAAACAAGAAAAAAGACTTCGAATTGTTACTTGGATAGGAGGAATTTATGCTGTAGTTTTAGCCATATACTTATTATTTTTTAGATCAAAAATAGGAGATGATTTGCTTGGAACAGTTACCTTAGTATCAATATTTTTACCAATAGTATCTCTATTTATTTATTACTTTAGATATTTTAAAGAGAAAAGTAAAAAAGATAAAACATTGTCTGAATTTAGAAATCTGAATTTAGGTTTCATCTTTCAGTTTCACCAACTATTACCTGAATTTACAGCATTAGAAAACGTTTGTATACCCGCATTTATATCCAATAAATCTAAAAGCGAAATAGAAAAAGAAGCTAAAAAACTTTTAGAATATTTAGGTTTATCTCACAGAATACATCATAAACCAAATGAACTTTCGGGTGGAGAACAACAACGTGTTGCAGTTGCCAGAGCATTGATTAATAAACCCGATGTTATTTTTGCCGATGAACCTTCAGGGAATTTAGATACTCATTCTGCAGAGAATTTACATCAATTATTCTTCCAGCTTCGTGACGAATTTGGACAAACTTTTGTTATCGTAACTCATAACGAAGAACTTGCTAATATGGCCGATAGAAAATTAGTAATGGTGGATGGGCAAATTATTGGTTAGAAGCTACTTCCAGCTGTCCGTTATATCTTTTATGGCGAACATCGCCACAAAAGGATGCCACTACCATCTGGGCTAAGGCTTTCCGGATAACAAATACTTTCAATTTAAATTATGAATCAAACTGAGCTTAAAGATTTTCTTGACGAAAAAGTCATTCAATATAACAATCAGGATTTTATAGAAAGTGATCCGGTACAGATTCCGCATTTATTTTCACAAAAAGAAGACATTGAGATTGCTGGTTTCCTGAGTGCAACAATTGCATGGGGAAATCGCAAAATGATTATTAAAAACTCACATCAAATGATGGAATTAATGGGTAACACGCCCTACGATTTTATCATGAGTCACAACGATGAAGACATAGCAAGATTAGAAAATTTTGTACACCGCACCTTCAACGGAAAAGACTTTGGAAGTTTTATAAAAGGATTGCAACACATTTATAAAAATCATGGCGGCTTAGAAGCTATTTTCTCTAAAAATCAGGAAAAAGATAGTTTACAAAAAAGCATTCACGAATTTAAAAAAGCATTCTTTGAAATCGATCATTTACAAAGAACTCAAAAACACATTTCAGACCCTTTAAACAATTCGGCAGCCAAACGCATTAATATGTACCTAAGATGGATGGTTCGCGAAGATACAAAAGGAGTAGATTTAGGAATATGGAAAAATATTTCGCCTGCAAAACTTTCTTGTCCGCTCGATGTACATTCTGGAAATGTCGCTCGTAAACTAGAACTGCTTTCGCGAAAGCAAAACGATGGTAAAGCACTGGCAGAACTAGATTTAAACCTTCGCAAAATGGATCCACTTGACCCAGTAAAATACGATTTTGCATTATTTGGACTAGGCGTTTTTGAAGGCTTTTAAGATTGATAATTAGGTTGTTATATCACTAAATCAACAGATGACTCTAAGATTCTAGTGAACTAACCATGATTTTAATGTACCTTTGCACAAAATTTAATGCAAATGAGCACTTTCGAGACATTCAATCTTCCTAAATCCGTACAAAAAGCAATCGATGAATTAGGCTTCGTTACGCCTACTCCTATCCAGGAAAAATCTTTTTCTGTAATTATGTCCGGTCGTGATATGATGGGAATTGCACAAACCGGTACAGGTAAAACATTTGCCTATTTATTACCTTTATTAAAACTATACAAGTTTACTCCAACCAATACGCCAAAAATTGTAATCCTTGTTCCAACACGTGAATTAGTAGTTCAGGTTGTAGAAGAAGTTGAGAAATTAACCAAATACATGTCGGTTAAAACATTAGGTATTTTTGGTGGTGTAAATATCAATACACAAAAGAAAGCTGTTTACGAAGGAATCGATATTTTGGTGGGAACACCAGGACGAACTATGGATTTAGCCTTAGATGCGGTAGTTCGTTTTGATGAAACTCAAAAACTAGTTATTGATGAGTTTGACGAAATGCTTAATCTTGGTTTCCGTACGCAATTAACTGCACTTTTGGCAATGATGAAAACCAAACGTCAGAACATATTGTTTTCTGCAACGATGACAGATGAAGTTGATGCGGTTTTAAATGACTTTTTTGATTTCCCTGAAGAAGTTACACTTGCAGCATCTGGAACACCTTTAGAGAACATTGAGCAAATTACATACAACGTTCCTAACTTTAATACCAAAGTAAACTTACTGAAACACTTATTACAAACTAACGAAAACATGAGTCGTGTCTTGGTATTTGTAAACAATAAGAAGATTTCGGATATGCTTCATGACCGTATCGAAGAAGATTTTGAAGGTCAGTTTGGAGTAATTCACTCTAATAAATCACAAAATTATCGTTTGAGCACGATGGCTTCTTTCCAAGAAGGAAACCTACGCGGACTTATAACTACCGATATTATGGCGAGAGGTTTAGATATCTCTAATATTACTCACGTTATAAACTTTGAACTTCCTGAATTCCCAGAATTGTATATGCACAGAATTGGTAGAACTGGTCGTGCCGATGCAACAGGAACTGCAATAAGCTTCATCACGCCACGTGAAGAGGAATTTAAAGTAGAAGTAGAAGTTTTAATGAACAGAGAACTTGAGATTGCCGATTTCCCTGAAGAAGTAGAAGTTTCGATAAAACTAATTGAGCCTGAAAAAGACAGACAACCTGTTAAGTTTTTGATGAAAAAACAAAAACTAGATGGTGACGGAGCTTTTCATGATAAAGCCAAAAAGAACAAGAAAATCAACTTGGGAGGTCCTTCTAAAACTAAAAAGAAAACGCACGGATCTGTTAACAGAAACATGCTAAAAACAAGAGATAAGAAAAGAAAAGATAAGAATAAATAAGTTTTTTTAGGTTCAGAGTTACAAAGGTTCAAAGGTTTCTCTGTCTTATGCGTAAAATATAAAAGGTTCAAAGATGTAAAGTTTCAAGTTATTAACTTAATTCTACATCTTTAAGCCTTTTTTTTACTTAGAATCTAAGTATTCAGTCGCAGTTTCAGTATTAAGTAATATCATTTTGATGAATACTGAAACTGCGACTGATACTATACTAAGAACTAGTTAAGCACCAAACATACAGGCGCACACAACTCAATTCTCTTTCCTGTATCTGTAAGTTTTCCTGTTGCTTTATCTCTTTTAAATACTACAATATTATTGGTGTATTGATGTCCTACCAAAAGGAATTTCCCTGTAGGATCTATAGAAAAATCTCTTGGTCCTTTTCCTAATGTACTCACTTGTTCTACTAATTCAATTTTTCCATTTTTAAGAATTTTATAAACTGAAATATTATTAGCATCTACACGATCAGATACGTATAAAAATTTACCGTCAGGCGAAATTTTGATAGCTGCTGCTCCTGTTCCTCCCTTAAAATCTTTAGCAAGAATATTTGTTTCAGCGATTAATTTCAAACTTCCGTTTTTATCATAACTAAACGTAGTTAAGGTAGCATCTAATTCCTGAATTAAATACACAAACTTCCCGTCTTTGCTAAACGTTAAATGTCTTGGACCGCTTCCTGCTTTTACATCAACACTTCCTTTTAAGGTAAGGACTTTATCTTTTGAAGTTGGATTGTAATTGTAGATAAAAACTTTATCAAGACCTAAATCATTCGATAAAACATATTTCTTGTCTGGCGAAAAATAAACCATATGCACGTGAGCGCCTTCTTGTCTTTGTGGGTTAACTCCTTTTCCTGTGTGTTGAATCACTTGTTTTGCTTCCGAAATTCCTTCGGCAGTCTTTTTAAATACTGAGATGTTTCCTCCAGAATAATTAGCTGTAATTACATTTTCTCCATCATTAATTAAGTAACATGGATCTGCCCCCATTGCTTTTTGCTTGTTCAAAAAAGTAACCTTTCCTGATGCAGGTACATATCCAAAAGCACTAACTGTACTTTCTGCTCCACTTTCGTTAACAGCATAAATAAATTTATTATCTGCAGAAACCGATAAATAGCTTGGACTTACGGTACTTTCTGACGTGTTTTTTAATTTAGATTCACCCGAATTAGTATCGAATTCATACACATAAATACCTTTGCTATCACAACTATTAGTGTACGTTCCTACTAATAAATTAACTTTGTTTTGCGCCTTTAAATTTGTAACAGCAAAAGCCACTAAAAGTAGTATATATGTTCTTTTCATAGTATAAAAATGTTTTTTTGAGTATGCTAAAATACTCAATATTATCAATAGAGATTGTTTTTTTTATAACAAATGGAATCTCAAAAATTAAATTGTACTTTTGTTTTTAATTAAGAATATTCTTCTTTTTTATTTTAAATCAAAACATTATAAATGAAACAACTTTCAGTTTTATTATTACTTATGATTATTTCTAGTTGCAATGCTCAACAACCAGAAATATTTGGAGAAAAGCCTTTAAATCTTAAAAATAAAATATTTGATTTGAACATTCCCGTTTTTTTTCCTGAAAAATATAAGTTGAAAAATAATCCCGAATATTATGAAATCCCTATAAATAATAATTTAGGGATTGATTTACATACGCAATTAATTAAGAAAGACACACTATTTATTAACGATGATGGTACGCTTGATAATTCTAATTTTACAAAAAACAAAACTTCAAAATGGATTGTATATACTAAAAAGAATTACTCTTCTATAGATACCGTAGCAGTGTATGAAAAATTTCCTTTTCAAGCTATAAATGTACTGACTACATTAGACAATGAACTAATCTTAGTGAGTGGATTAATTGATGAAATTAGCTTAGAAAATTCAAACAAATTCATTCATTTATTAATCTCAGATTATGGCAAACCAATTATAACCAAAAGCAAAGTATTTTCTAAAAATATAATTATTTATACTTGGGTAAATGATGATAAGTTATTAAAATATTGCACTTTTTTAAATAATGAAAGTAATACTATAGTTATAGAAGTTGACAAAGATAATTCTATTATAAAAAAAGGAGATAAAACGCCTCATCTTGAAGGATATTTTTATATTGCAAAAAAAGAATTTACTAACCACCTAATAGGTAATATAAATGTGGGAGATTTTACTTTTTTTGATTAGATAAAAACTGAGCAACATACTTATTTTCAATAAAAAATAATCTTTAAAACCTTTAACTCTAAACAAATTTGTATTTTTGACCAGCATCTTCGCGAAAAATAAAACGTAGTGAAATAAACTAAACTTTAGAATGCATTTTAAACATCCCGAAATTTTATACTTTCTGTTCTTATTGATTGTTCCTATTTTGGTTCATTTATTTCAATTACGCCGTTTTAAAAAATCCTATTTTACCAATGTTCGACTTTTAGCAAAACTCTCTATTCAAACCCGAAAAAGTTCTAAAATCAAGAAATGGCTATTACTAGCTTCTCGATTATTGTTGCTTACTTGCCTTATTCTTGCCTTTGCTCAACCTTTTTTTACCGCCAAAGACAGTAAAAATGCCAATAACGAAATGTATATCATTCTAGATAACTCGTTTAGTATGCAAGCAAAAGGTAAAAAAGGCGAACTACTAAAACGTGCCGTTCAGGAATTATTAGAGAATACGCCCGAAAATGCTCAATTTTCTTTATTGACTAACACTGATAATTATTGGAATACCGATATAAAATCAGTTCGTAACTCATTGCAAAGTCTAAATTATAGCGCAACTCCTTTTGAGCTGGACAATATAATGGCAAAAGTAAAAGCTCGCAAATCGGCCTTTAAAAAAGATATCATCATTATTACAGATGCCGTTGGACTAGACGAAAAACAATTAAAAAATATAAACACTGAAGATGCTCCGTATTTTATAATTCCAAAAGCAGAGCAAAAAAATAATGTGGCGATTGATAGCGTTTTTATCAATCAAACTTTGGATAACTTTTATGATATTGGAATTAATTTATCTGGTTATGGTGATGATTTCAAACCTATTTCTATGTCTTTATTCAACAATGGCAAACTAATAGCTAAAACCATTGTAAACTTTGATACCAAAAAGAAGAAAGTCAATTTTACCATTCCTAAACAAGCTTTTCATGGCTATGTAGCTATTGAAGACAATGGTTTAGAATATGACAATAGATTGTATTTTAGTATTTCTGACCCTAAAAAAACCAATGTTATTAGTATTGGAGATCCTGCAAAAAGTAATTTCTTATCCCGCATTTATACTTCGGAAGAATTCAACTATCATAATTTTGATATACGTTCGCTTGATTACAATAGTCTGGATAAACAAGACGCAATTGTCTTGAATGAGTTAGAAGAAATTCCTCAAGCATTGCAAACCACTTTAAAATCATTTGTATCCAAAGGAGGAAACGTTATTATTATTCCATCAGAAAAAATGGCTGTAGCCAATATGAATTCGTTTTTATCAAATTTTGGTAAAATGCAAATGGGTTCACTTGAAAACAAAGAAAAACTGATTACCAAAATCAACTTTGATCATCCTATATTCTCGGGTGTTTTCGAAAATAAAATCAAGAATTTTCAATATCCAAAAACGAAGAGTTCGTTCCCTATTACAAGTTCTTATTCATCGGCTTTGTCCTATGAAGATCAAACTGCATTTTTAACTTCGATACAAAATCAAGTTTCGGCAGTTTCAGTTTTTTCAGCACCTATAAATAGTATTAATTCTAACTTTCAGCAATCACCATTAATTGTTCCTGTTTTTTATAAAATGGCACAAAGCAATCAGAAATCTGGAATAGTAGCAATAACAATTGGTAATAATCAGCCTTATTTTGTTGAAGCCTTATTATCTAAAGATGCAATTCTGGAAGTACGAGGAACTGACGAACAATTTATTCCGATTCAACAGATTTTAAATAATAAAGTAAAAATCGTTTTCAACGATTATCCTGAACAAGCTGGTAATTATACCATTTACAATAAAAAAGAAGCATTAGAGAACGTAAGTTTTAATTACAAACGAAGCGAAAGTGATTTAAGTCAAGTCAATTCAAATCTAGTTTCTGATTACAAAACTGCCGATACGATTTCGACAATTTTTAACACCTTACAAACTGAACGAACTGACAATCAAATTTGGAAATGGTTTGTTATCTTTGCACTGTTATTTTTAGCATTAGAAATGGCAATTATCAGGTTTGTGAAGTAATTTTTTACAACTAAGACATTAAGAAAATTAAGTTTTTCCTTTATCAACTTAATTCCTTAATGGTTCAAATAAATTAAGCTTTACTATTTTAAAACTTAATTGTTTCAATTAAAATAAATTTATCTACATATGAAAATAATCATCCGTGAAGCAAAAATTATAGATTCTAAAAGTCCGTTTCATAATAAGACTGCAGATATTTTAATTAAAGATGGTTTAATCGAAAAAATAGGAACTTCACTTCCTAATACTGAAAATGCCGAAGAGATAAAACTCGACAATTTACATATTTCGCAAGGATGGTTTGACAGTAGCGTTTCACTTGGAGAACCAGGTTATGAAGATCGCGAAACAATCTCAAACGGATTAAATGTAGCTGCAAAAAGTGGATTTACTGCCATTGCTTTACAACCTAACTCCTACCCGATTATTGATAACCAATCACAAGTTAATTTTGTAAAAAACAAAGCCAATGGTTTTGCTACAGAACTTTTCCCAATAGGAGCTTTAACCAAAGCTAGCGAAGGAAAAGATATGGCCGAACTATTTGACATGAAAAAAACAGGAGCTGTAGCTTTTGGTGATTATAATAAAAGCCTTGACAATGCCAACTTACTAAAGATTGCTTTGCAATATGTACAAGATTTTAATGGTTTGGTAATTGCTTACTCGCAAGATCAAAATATAAAAGGAAATGGTGTTGCCAATGAAGGAATCGTTTCGACAAAATTAGGATTAAAAGGAATTCCAGATTTAGCCGAAGAATTACAAATCGTTCGCAACTTATTTTTATTAGAATATACAGGAGGAAAACTTCACATACCAACTATTTCGACTGCAAAATCGGTTCAATTAATTAAAGATGCTAAAGCAAAAGGACTAAACGTAACAACTAGTGTTGCTGTACATCATTTGGTTTTAACCGATGAAAAATTAGAAGGTTTTGATACCCGTTTTAAAGTTACGCCTCCATTACGAACTGAAACTGACAGACAAGCGTTGCTAAATGGTGTTCTAGACGGAACTATCGATATGATTACATCTGATCATAATCCGATTGATATTGAATTCAAAAAAATGGAATTTGATATGGCGAAAAACGGAACTATTGGTCTGGAAAGTGCTTTTGGTGCTTTACTAACTGTATTACCTCTAGAAACTGTAATCGAGAAACTAACATTAGGGAAATCTATTTTTGGTATCGAGAACGATACAATTACCGAAGGCTCTAAAGCAAATATCACGTTGTTTAATCCTAATGGAGAAAGTATTTTCGCAAAAAGTAACATACAATCTAAATCTAAAAATTCTGCCTTTTTGGGAACACAATTAAAAGGTTCTGTTTACGGAATCGTGAATCAGAATCAGTTGGTATTAGAAAAATAATAAAAAATTAAAATTTCACCATTAAGAGATTAAGAAAAATTAAGTTTAATTAATACACCTAATTTCTCAATGGTCGAAAAACCTTTTTAATCTGAACAATTTGATGCAAAAAAGATAATCATTAAAGAATTAAGAAAAGTCAACTTAATTTTTCTTAATCTCTTAATGGTTTAAAACAAATTGTTAAAAACAACTATAAAACACAAGAATGAACAACTCAATCGAAGAAGGAAAAACTCCCGCTATTACCAGTTATATATTAATTATTGGTGTTTTAATCGCGATGTCGATGAACTCGGAAAATAAAAATAGCTTTGCTTCTTTTCATATACGTCAGGCGTTAGGGTTATCATTAACTTTTATCTCCTTCGGACTTATCATAAGCAACTTTGACAGCTTTATGATTACTTTCCCAATGTGGATTTGTATCTCTATTTTATGGACATACGGGATTTTCAGCGCTATACAAGGGCAAACAAAACCAATACCATTAGTAGGTGCACTTTTTCAAAAATGGTTTAAAAGCATTGGTTAGTATTTTTAAATTCAGATATAAACTAAGAGCCGACAACTGCATTTCACAATTTACAACTCACAATTTACCATTAAAAGAATGAATTTATCTTTAGAATATAAAATAAGAGAACCAAAAGTTATCTTAGACAAAAACCCACTATTACTATTACTTCACGGATATGGCAGCAACGAAGAAGATTTATTTTCTTTTGCCAGCGAACTTCCTGATAATTATTATGTTATTTCGGCCAGAGCTCCTTATGACTTACAATATGGCAGTTATGCATGGTACGCCATTAATTTTGATGCAGATCAAAACAAATTCTCTGATAACGAACAAGCTAAAACATCTCGTGATTTAATTGCAAATTTCATTGATGAGTTAACTGCAAATTATCCAATCGACTCAAACAATATAACTTTAATTGGCTTTAGCCAAGGATCAATTTTAAGTTATGCAACAGCACTTTCTTATCCTGAAAAAATCCAGAGAGTAGTTGCAATGAGTGGTTATTTTAATGATGAAATCATTAAAGATGGTTACGAGAAAAACGACTTCAAAAACTTAAAAATATTTGCTTCTCACGGAACTGTAGATCAGGTAATCCCTATTGATTGGGCTAGAAAAACACCTGCAATTCTAGAAAATCTAAATATTCCTGTTTCTTATAAAGAATATCCAGTTGGACATGGAGTTGCTCCCCAAAATTTCTTTGATTTTAAGAATTGGTTAGCTCAATAGTTCACTGAATTCAGTTTAAAAATAGTAACAACAAAACACAATTATGGGAATAGAAAGTTTAATTGGTTTTATTTTACCAATAGTATTAATTGCCAGTGGTCTTTTTATAAAAAACACTAAAAATCCGAACTTCCAAACTTCTAAAAAATATTGGAAGATATTATTCATTTTAGGGATTCTAAATTTATTAATGAAGTTATATCTTCTATTTTTTCTTTAATATCAGTTTTGATATTTTGAATTGTCTCCAGCCTTAGCTGGAGTAATAATATATTGACTTTAGTCAAAATGCCCCGTTATTTTGACTAAAGCCACATTTATAAACAATTCTTAAACCTCCAACTAAAGCACAATGCCATTAAGTTAAGAAAAAAACTTTTAATACTGTACTGAATAAATCTCTCGCAAAGCCGCCAAGTTTAATCCTAAAATCTTTGCACTTTTGCGACTTTGCGAGAAAATAATTAACCATGATCAGTTCAAAAAAGCTTAACTTAATGACATCGAACTAAAGCAGGAGGCAATTCAAGAATAGGAATTTAAACTCACTTTTTACATTTCCTTTTTACAACACACATTTCACCTTCTTGCTTTTTTTTACATTTTACTTCTCACTTTTTACATATAATAATAAATCATCTTATCTTTAAACTATTATACTTTGTAACAAATAACAAAGTATAAGACTAACTCGATAAACCTGATTTAACTAACCATGAAACAACTATTATTTTCACTGCTTTTTATTGGCATTTCTTTTTTCGCAAAAGCACAATCGGATAACAAAATTACTATTGGTACGATTGAAACCATTCATTCTAAAATACTTAATGAAGATCGAAAAGTTTGGATATATGTCCCAGATGGTTATACCAAAGGCGCACCCAAAACTGAGAATTATCCCGTTCTTTATTTATTAGATGGAAACGTACATTTCACTTCTATTGTTGGTATGACGGAGCAATTAAGTACCATGAACGGTAACACAATTTGTCCAAAAATGATTGTAGTCGGAATACTCAATACTGACAGAGCCCGTGATTTAACTCCTACTCATATCGAATCTGATTTACCAATGATGACTAGTGAAGCGAGTAAAACTAGTGGCGGGAATGAAAATTTTATTGCATTTATTGAAAAAGAATTAATACCATACGTTGAAACCAACTATCCTACTGCTCCATACAAAATGCTAATTGGTCATTCTTTTGGCGGTTTAACAGTTATAAATACACTTGCAAATCATACTAATTTATTTAATTCTTATATTGCTATCGACCCAAGTATGTGGTGGGACAAACAGAAATTTTTAGAGCAAAGCAAAAAAACATTTGCTGAGAAAAAATTCAAAAACACTAGTTTATTTTTAGGTATTGCAAACACGATGGAAGCCGGAATGGACACTCTTAGAGTAAAGAAAGATACTACTCAAGTTACAAGACACATTCGTTCAATATTAGATTTAGCCAATGATTTAAAAAAGAACAAACAAAACCAATTACACTTTGAATACAAATATTATGATAAAGACAGTCATGGTTCTGTTCCGTTTATTGCCGAATATGACGCACTTAGATTCATTTTTGATTTCTATAATCTGAACTTGACTATTACTGATTTAATGGAAACAGGGATGGCATTACCTACAAAAATTGAAAAACATTATCTAAATGTTTCCGAAAAAATGGGGTATAAAATACCACCTCCCGAAGCTCCTATTAATCAATGTGGATATATGGCACTAGGCAGAAAGAACTTAGCTCAAGCCGAGTATTTTTTCAAACTAAATGTAAAAAACTATCCAGAAAGCGCTAACGTATATGATTCTCTAGGAGATTATTATAAACAAGTGAATGATAAAACTAATGCAATAAGCAATTACAAAAAAGCGTTATCCATCAACAAGGAAAGTGCCGAAACGAAACAAAAACTGGAAGAACTTCAAAAAGGAAAATAACGCATAACAGTCTCCTTTTAAACTAAAAAAATTATAAAAACAGTGTTGGCTTTATTGTGTGAAAATTTGATTTTCATCTCTCTTTTCACTTTTTACTTTTTTACAACATCAACTAAACTATAAAAATGAAAATATCTAAACTTGACAATCCCGCATTAATTCTAATTGATATCCAGAAAGGTTTTGATAATATAGAATATTGGGGCGGAGAACGCAATAATCCAAATGCCGAAAAAAATGCAAGTGAGCTTCTCGAAATTTGGCGAGCTAATAAATTACCTATTTTCCATATTCAGCATTGTTCTTCTAATCCCAATTCATTGCTCCATGAAACCAATCCTGGAAATGCATTTAAAGATATTGTAAAACCTTATTTAGGAGAAACCGTAATTCAGAAGAATGTAAATAGTGCTTTTATTGGTACCAATTTAAAAGAACAACTTGATGATGATAAAATCGATACGCTTGTTATTGTAGGTTTAACAACCGATCATTGTGTTTCGACAACTACAAGAATGGCTGGGAATTTTGGTTATAATACCTTTCTAATTTCTGATGCAACTGCCACTTTTAATAAGAAGGGATTGAATGGACAGGAATTTAGTGCCGAGACAATTCACGAAACTGCTCTTGCCAGTTTAAACGAAGAATTTGCTCAAGTAGTAACAACCGATTTTATAAAGCAGAATATTTAGACTGTGAAAATTTAACCGCAAAGCGCGCAATCACGAAGCGTCGGGATACGCAAAGGTCGCAAGGTTTTAAAATCATTCTAATCTTTATCTGAAGCAGAAAAGCAACAGATTTACATAAAAATAAGAAAGGCGAGAATTACTTCTCGCCTTTCTTATTTTGTCTTTTTTATAATCTGTAAACTGCAACTAGATACTGCAAACTTTACTCTCCTGTATAAATAATCTTTCCAGCTTTTTTAAGTACGTAACCTTTCCAAGGTATTAACTCATAATTTCCATTGATCCAAGGCTCACCTTCGGATTTGCGCTCTAAAATAATTGTTCCATCTTCAGTATCAAGAAAAAGTTCGGCTTTGTTTCCGTCTTTTTCAAAAATAACATAAGCAACTGTAGAATACGTCTTACCATCTTTGGCATGCTCTAACTTTGTACCTACTTCAAATAATCGTACACATTCATTTTTAACAACCGACCAAGTATAACCAGCAGATCCTTTACATCCATGTGCATCTGAATCTCCTCCTACAATACGCTCGGGTTTAACTTCTTCTTTAATAGGTTTTGTTTCTTCCTGAGAAACTTTTTTAGCACAAGAAAATGTAAGACCTATAATAATCGAAAATAAAAATACTTTTTTCATATGTTCTATTTATTAGTTGTTACAATTATTACACTGTGTTAGGAATCCTATTTTTGGTATAATAATGATTGATTTACTTCAAAAGTAATACTTTCATCATTATTAACAAAGTATTTTAATAAGACTTCTCCCCATATTTCTCCATCACTAAAGTCAGCAATAATCCATCGGTGGTTTAAAACCTTAACTTTATTGATGATAAATTTATTGGCGCCTATTTGGTCTTGTCCTGTATATGGATTCCCTTTTGGATTCGCATTTAAATCCATTAATTTCTCAGTAACAATAGGAATTAGTTTCTCGTACTGAATAGTTTTAGAAGCATCTGCTGAATCAAAGTAATTTTGGGCGTTTTGATTATTTTCTAATGAAAAGTAATTGGCTTCGTTTAATTTAGTTTCTACTAAATTAAGGCTATCTCTAAGCTTTTTAGTTGTTTTAACATAACGTTCCTGTTCAAACTTTACTTCTTTACTATAAAACATATAGGTAAATATATTCATAAGTATCGCAATGATAAAAAGGTAAAGCAATAGGGATTTTTTCATTTTTAAATGTAATTAAATTGTGATTTCTAAATTATCATAGGCTAGAAAAACATTTTTAGGCAGCATTTTTTGTACCTCTTCATGAAATCCTAATACATGACTAATATGTGTTAAATAAGCCTTTTCTGGCTGAACCAAAGTTATAAAATCTAGGGCTTCCTGCAAATTAAAATGTGTATCGTGTGGCTCAACACGTAATGCATTTATCACTAATACTTTTAAGTTTTTTAGTTTCTTGATTTCGACTTCTTCAATAGTTTTTACATCTGTTAAATAAGCAAAATCATCTATTCGATACCCAAAAACCTGTAAATCTCCGTGCATAACATTTACCGGAATTGCCTTTTTATCACCCACAGCAAATGGTTTATCATTAACGACCTCGATTGTTTTTACTGATGGTGCTCCTGGATATTTATTTACGGTTTCAAAAACATAATCAAAACGTTTTTTTAAGTTACCAATAACACGCTCGTGTGCATAAATTGGCATTTCGCCTTGTCTGAAATTGTACGGACGTATATCGTCCAAACCTGCAGTGTGATCTGCATGCTCATGTGTAAATAAAATTGCATCTAATTTCTGACAGTTACAAGATAACATTTGTTGCCTGAAATCAGGACCACAATCTATAACATAAGAATGTTCATCCCAACTAATCCAAATCGATACTCGAAGCCTTTTATCCTTAGCGTCAGTACTTTTGCATACAGGATGATCTACCCCTATTATCGGAATGCCTTGTGATGTGCCTGTGCCTAAAAAATATACCTTCAATTGTACTTTATTTTTTTACAAAAATAGGATTAATTATCTTTCATTAGAAGCCTAATTTACTAACTTTGTAACAAATCAGCCATATTTAAAATAAAATGGGTATAGAAATAAAACTTAAAGGTGACAAAGTCATCGCTCAGATACCATCCATAAAAGACAAAGCACTACGCATAAATCTAAACGAAAATATTTACGGGACCTTTGCAGAGATTGGTGCGGGGCAAGAAACTGTAAGGCATTTTTTTAGATCTGGTGGTTCGTCTGGAACAATTGCGAAGGCGATGTCTGCTTACGACAAAGATTTTAGTGATGCCATTTACGGAATTGAAAGTGATGGCCGCTATGTAACTGAAGAGAGATTAAAGAAAATGTTAACTCTTGAAGGGCAAATAATTGAAGAACGTTTAAGCAGAGAAAAACACCCTACAAAACTTTTCTTTAGCTACGCTAATACTGTTGCAACAATAGATTTTGCAAAACAATTTAAAGGTCATGGTTGGGTAGGAATAAGATACCAAATTGAACCTGATGAAGCTTATAATGAAATTATACTTCACATTCGTTTTAAAGAAACTGATGCTCGATTACAACAAGAAACATTAGGTATTCTTGGGGTAAACTTAATTTATGGAGCGTTTTATAAATACAATGATCCTAAAAGATTACTTCGTTATTTATATGATCATTTAGATAAAGATCAACTAGAAATTGATACTATTAACTTTTCTGGTCCACGTTTTGCCGATGTAGATAATCGATTGATTAGCTTACAATTGGTAAAAAACGGAATGACTGATGCCGTAATGTTCAATCCTGAAGGTAAAAATATCCTTCCTGCTGCCATTTTATACAAAAAGAATATTCTTGCCTTACGCGGGAGTTTTCGTCCTGTAACGAAGGTTAATATGGATATGTATGAGAAATCATTAAAAATGTTTCTCGAAGAAAATAAAGTCGAAAAAGACAATACGCTGGTAATTTTTGAAATCACTTTATCTAATCTTCGTTCTGATGGAGAAATCGATGAACGCGATTTTATGGATAGAGCCGAATTACTTTGTTCGTTAGGACAAACTGTAATGATCTCGAACTTCCAGGAATATTATAAAGTTGTTGAGTATTTTGCAAATTATACTAAAGCCCGAATGGGATTAGCAATGGGTGTTAACAATTTAGTCGACATCTTTGATGAGAAATACTATCGCCATTTAAGTGGAGGAATTCTTGAAGCTTTCGGAAAATTATTCTACCGCGATATGAAAGTATTCTTATATCCTATGATTGATGAAGATGGTACTATCATGAATTCGACTAACTTAAAAGTACATCCTAGAATGAAAGAATTGTACAAATTCTTTAAATTCAATGGTAAAGTTGTCGATGTAGCCGATTTCGATCCTCATACATTAGAAGTATTCTCGAGAGAAGTATTAAAAATGATTAGTCAAGGAAAACCTGGATGGGAACCAATGCTTCCTGTAGGTATTGCCGAAATTATAAAAGAACATCACTTATTTGGTTATGAACCGAATAAAGTTTTAAAAGAGTCTAATTAGTTTTCTGAGGAACTAAGATTCTGAGAAACAAAGGTTCAAAGGTTTTAAATAGGAAAGCATCAGTTTTATAACTGGTGCTTTTTTTGTTTTGGGAGGATTTGAGATACTAAGTAACTGAGGTTTTGTTTATGTACAAAATTATCGCAATATTGTCAAGCTAAGTCCCTTCGACTCCGCTCAGGGTGACAAGAATGAGGGTATCTACTCTATGTTATGTTGTATTGCTATTTATACTCAAGTAAAAATATCAAGTTTGTAAAAAAACACTAAACCTCAACAAATAAAAAACGAGTGGTAATCTTTGTCAAAGTTCAAAACCAAGGCTGTAAGGAACTTGGTTTCATGTATTAAATGTTTCTAATTTAGTAGGATCTCCACCACAATGTATTACTACTTGTTGAATAATGTCATTTTGCAATTGATTACAAAATGACATTTTGGGGATTTTATATCCTTTTAATTGATTTAGTTTTATGTAACTCAAAAGCAATATTGATGCAATTAAAATAATGTAAATCATTACTTGAATTCCGTTCCACT
>NZ_NCWQ01000048.1:0-33303 GCF_002156885.1 Flavobacterium sp. AJR
TATAATTTATAGAAATAATAGTATAAAAGTGTACTCAAATTTTATCCTTTCCTGTGTTTTTCACTACATTTGCATCCATTTTTAATACTTTTATGAAAAAGAAATCAAATGTAGGTTTCTGGGAATCTATTGCCAGAATTATACTTAAAAATAGAATCCTAATTTTAGGGATTATTGCAGCCATAACTGTTTTTCTTGGCTTGCAATGGAGAAATCTTGGAATGACTTATACGGAAGCCAATTTACTTCCTAAAAAACACATTGTAAACCAGCAATATCAAGACTTTTTAAATAAATTTGGTGAAGAAGGAAATCTTATCGTTATCGGATTTAAAGACGAAACTTTTTTTACGCCAAAAAATTATGCTGCCTGGAATGAGTTAATGACAGGATTAAAGGGTTCTAAAGCGGTGGATTTAGTTGTTTCGCTAAATGATTTAAAGAAGCTGGAAAAAGATACTGTTGCAGAAAAATTTGTACTTGTTCCTTTTATAGATCAAAATCAAGCAGTAAATCCGGAATACCTTAAAAAAATAAAATTTGACCTGTTTAATAATTTGCCTTTTTACGAAGGTTTATTGTTTAATAAGCAATCAGGAAGTATTCGTTCAGCAGTTTATCTGAATAAGAAAATAGTAAATACTGCAGCTCGAAAAACATTTATTCTGGAAGAATTGGTTCCTAGAATCGAGAAGTTTGAAAAAACTACAGGAATAGATCTTCGCGTTTCGGGAATGCCATATATCCGAACAATTAATGCAGAGAATATGAAAGGTGAAATTGGGCTTTTCATTGGTGCGGCATTACTTATTACTTCATTGATTTTCTTTTTGTTTTTCCGTTCTTTCAGAGCTACGTTTATATCAATCTGTATTTTGTTAATTGGGGTAATGTGGTCGTTTGGGACATTAGGATTGTTTCATTATAAAATTACAATCTTAACCGCAGTAATTCCTCCATTGATTATCGTAATCGGAATAACAAATTGTATTTTCCTGATTAATAAATATCAGCAGGAAATAAAGATTCATAACAATCAGGCAAAAGCTTTACAACGTATTATTTCTAAAATTGGAGTTTCGACTTTAATGACGAACTTAACAACTGCTGTAGGTTTTGCAACGTTTATGATTACGGGTAATGATTTGTTGTTTGAGTTCGGATTAGTGACTTCTATCAATGTTATATCGGTTTACTTGCTTACACTTGTAATAGTGCCAATTGTGTATAGTTTTATGCCTTTGCCTAAAGAGAAACATTTGTATCACTTAAGTAAAAATTACATTTCGTCTTTACTGGATTGGGTTGAGAATGTTGTAAAAAATAAACGAAAAGTAATTTATACAATCTACGGTTTAGCGCTTCTTTTTAGTGTGATAGGAGTTTCTCAAATTAAAGTTTCGGGTAGTTTAATTGGCGAAATGCCAAAGAGTGCTTCGTTTTTTAAGGATATTCTTTTTTATGAAAAAGAGTTTAATGGTGTAATGCCGTTGGAGATTATGATTAACACCAAGCATAAAAAAGGTGTTATGAAATTATCGACCATGAAAAAAATGGATGAGTTGCAAGAAACAATTGCTACGATTCCAGAATTATCAAAACCAGTTTCGATAGTAAATTTAGTTAAATACTCTAAACAGGCATTTTATAATGGTAACCCAGAATATTATGAGTTGCCAACTTCGCAAGAGCAAACTTTTATTTTATCGTATGCTAAAAATGCTACGAAAAACAGTAAAGATAATTTGATGAAAAGTTATGTAGATTCGACTGGGCAATACGCTCGAATCACAACTTTTATGAAAGATATTGGAACTCAGGAAATGGCTCGAGTAGAAGGGAAGTTGAAAAAGAAAATAGAAGAGATTTTTCCAAAAGATCGTTACGAGGTTACCTTAACAGGGAAAGCTTTAGTGTTCCAAAAAGGAACTTCATATTTGGTAGATAATCTTATAGAGTCTTTAATTTTTGCAATTTTAGTAATTGCAGCACTTATGACTTATTTGTTTAGATCAGGAAAAATGGTAATGGCATCGGTAATTACTAATATTTTGCCACTTTGTATTACATCAGGATTAATGGGGTATTTTGGTATTCCGCTTAAGCCATCAACAATATTGGTATTTAGTATTGCTTTTGGTATTTCGGTAGATAATGCGATTCAGTTTATGGCAAAATACCGTCATGATTTATTGCAAAGTAACGGGAAGATTAAAAAATCAGTATTTAGTGCTTTAAGGGAAACAGGAATTAGTACGTTTTACACTTCGATTGTATTAATTTTCGGATTCGCGACTTTTACATTGTCTAGTTTTAGCGGAACAATTGCGTTAGGAGGATTAATATCTTGTACGTTGCTATTTGCAATGTTTGCAAATTTATTAGTCTTACCGGCATTGGTCTTGACATTTGAAAAGAAGAAGGCAAAAAAAGAAGATAATATAGAAGGAGAGATTTAATCTCTCCTTTTTTATATATGATATATTCAGGTAATTATAGCTGAATTTGTCTGTCGATTTGTTGATCTAATGAGATGAAGGTTTCTGTCCTGGATACACCTTCAATTGCCTGAATTTTGGTGTTTAATAGTTGCATTAAATGTTCGTTGTCACGACATATTATTTTAATTAATATCGACCAGTTTCCTGTTGTGTAGTGACATTCGAGAACTTCGGGTATTTTTTTTAATTCTCTTACAGCTTCTGGATTTCGCGCAGCTTTATCAAGATATACGCCTACAAATGCCATTGTATTGTATCCTAATACTTTATTATTAACGGTAAATTTCGAGCCTGATATTACGCCTGATTGCTCTAGTTTACGTAATCGCTGGTGAATTGCTGCACCCGAAATTCCGATTTTATTAGCAATCTGTAATATTGGTTTTCGAGCATCCTCCATTAAGTGGCGTAAAATTTCTTTATCGATGCCATCTATTTCTATAACGAGTGAGTTGATTTTCATGTGTTGTGATTTGAAACTAATTTTAGTATTTTGGTTTAAAATAGAAATCAAATTTAATGATAAAACTTTAATTAAGTTCTGAAATCGAAATCTTTGTCAAAGTTTAAAACTTTGACAAAGATGAATTGGGGTGGAAGTTGAGATAAAACAAAAATTTCAAATCTATAAGTGATGTAGGGTTTTGTATTACTTGAAGTTGGGATTTGGGCATAAAAAAAGCCGCGAAATTCGCAGCTTTTTATTTATTTAGATAAAAGGATTATTTTCCTTTATTTGCTTCAGCAATATATTTCTCTAATGCCATTGTCATTGATGGAGTTTCAGGAGTTGGAGCAAGAATATCTATTCTTAAACCATAATCTAAAGCCTCTTTTTGAGTTGTGCTTCCAAAAACAGCTATCCTAGTTTCGTTTTGTTTGAAGTCAGGAAAGTTTTTAAATAATGATTTTATTCCCGTTGGGCTGAAAAAAGCTAAAATGTCATAATAAACATCTGCTAAGTCAGATAAATCACTCATTACTGTTTTGTAAAAAATTGCTTGAGTCCAATCAACTTTTAAGTTGTTTAAAGTAATAGGAGCATCAGCATTTAATTGATCAGAAGCAGGTAGTAAGAATTTTTCGTCTTTGTACTTTTTGATTAATGGAGATAAATCTGCAAAATCTTTAGCACCAACATAAATTTTACGTTTTCTGTACACTACGTATTTTTGTAGGTAAAAAGCAACGGCTTCCGATTGACAAAAATATTTTAATCCTTCAGGAACTTTATAACGCATTTCTTCTGCTACTCTAAAAAAATGATCAACAGCGTTTCTGCTTGTTAAAATGATTGCAGTGTAATGATTAAGATCGATTTTTTGAAGTCGAATCTCTTTAGCGTTAACTCCTTCCACGTGAATGAAAGGTCTGAAATCAATTTTTATTTTGTGTTTCTGTTGGAGCTCAAAATAAGGGGAGTTTTCCACTTTAGGTTCAGGCTGTGACACCAAAATTGTTTTCACTTTCATAAGTTGTAATATTTTCTAAGCACTCCCTTTGGTAAACCAATAATACATAAAATAATAAGGGGCTATTTCAAGAGTGCAAAGATATAAAATAAAATAAAATAACTTACTCAATATTACGTTTTGATAGTTTTTAATTGAAATAAAATAAGAGAACAGGCTAATACATAGTGAAATAGCTAGTATTGTTAGCGGTACATTTTTTGAAATATCGTCATAATAGAACAAAATTGCATTAACTGGAAGGATTAAAATACCGATATAAGCTCTATAAGTTACTTTTTGTAAGTTAAAGTGCTCGATAAATTCTTCAATATTAAAAGAAGTAGCAACAATCTTTTCGATTAAATACTTTGATAAAATAAAAAATCCCAGCAAGGTTACAATTTGGATATAAAGAGTCCAATCAGTCTTTGATGCATGTCCAAAACTACTTAAGGTAAGTTGTATAAAGAATGCAAAAGAAATAATTTGTAAAAAAAATAAGGCAATTGTAAAACCGCTTTTTATGTGGCTGCTATCTCTATATATTTTTGCATATTTATCAGAGAAAATCAATTTTGTAAAGTCTCCAAAACGGCTCTCATAGATAGACTTTGTTATAGCAATAACCGCAAAGCATAACACAAACAAAAGTGTTGCCCAGTCTTTGTTTTCAGTAATTCTTGGATGAAGTTGTTCAATCATAGCGATGCAAAATTAGTAATTTTTTATATCAATACTTTTATTATAACTTTATTATGAATGAAATGCTATAAAAAGTTTACTTTTGCGTTGAAATTACTCAGAAAAATGAATGATTGTATTGTCATAATTCCCACTTACAACGAAATTGAAAACATTGAAAGCATTATAAGAGCTGTGCTTTCTCAACATAAATCTTTTCACCTTCTTATTGTCGATGATAACTCTCCAGATCGAACTGCAGATAAAGTTGTCATGCTTCAAGAGGAGTTTGAAGGGAAATTGTTTTTAGAAAACAGAGCCAAAAAAGCAGGCTTAGGAACTGCTTATGTTCATGGTTTTAAATGGGCTCTGGATCGAAAGTATAATTATATATTCGAAATGGACGCCGATTTTTCGCATAATCCAAATGATCTCGAAAAACTTTTTGATGCTTGCCATTTTGGTGGAGCAGATCTTGCTATTGGATCTAGATATGTAACAGGGGTAAATGTTGTAAACTGGCCATTAAGCCGAGTATTGATGTCATATTTTGCATCGGTGTATGTAAAATTCATAACAGGTATGAAAATACATGATGCCACTGCGGGATTTGTATGTTATAAAAGAGAAGTCTTGGAGGCTATTAATCTTAACAGAATAAAATTTGTTGGTTATGCTTTTCAGATTGAAATGAAATATAGAACGTATTGCAAGAAATTTGAAATTACTGAGGTTCCTATTATTTTTACTGATAGAACAAAAGGAGTTTCTAAAATGAGTAATGCTATTATAAAAGAGGCAATTTTTGGAGTTATCTCACTTCGACTAAAAAAATTAGTCAATTCATTATAAACCAATATTAAGGATGAATAGGATTTTAATAAAAAATGCTAAAATTGTAAACGAAGGGTCAATTTTTGAAGGCGATTTGCTAATCGAAAATGATATAATTGTAGAGATCTCAGATAGTATAAGTCTAAAGTCTTCTAATTGTGTTGTTATTGATGCCGAAGGAAGTTACTTAATGCCAGGAGCTATAGATGATCAAGTGCATTTTAGAGAGCCGGGTTTAACACATAAAGGAGATATTGAATCTGAGTCTAAAGCAGCTGTTGCTGGAGGAATTACTTCGTTTATCGAGCAGCCTAATACTGTTCCTAATGCTGTAACTCAGGAAATATTAGAAGAAAAATACCAAATAGCTTCAAAGAAATCGTATGCGAATTATTCGTTTATGATGGGAGCTACAAATGATAACTTGGAGGAGGTTTTAAAAACAAATCCAAAAAATGTAGCAGGAATTAAGATATTTCTAGGTTCTTCAACCGGAAATATGTTAGTAGATAATGAAGCTACTCTCGAAAAAATATTCTCTAGTACACCAATGCTTATTGCTGTACACTGTGAGGATGAAACAACAATTCAGAATAATTTAGAAAAATATAAGGCAGAGTATGGTGAAGATGTTCCTGTAACAGTACATCATTTAATTCGTAGTGCCGAAGCGTGTTATATTTCTTCATCTAAGGCTATCGCTTTGGCGAAGAAAACAGGAGCTCGTTTGCATATTTTTCACCTTTCGACTGCTAAAGAAATGGAATTGTTTACAAACAAAATCCCTTTGGAAGAAAAGAAAATTACTGCCGAAGTTTGTGTGCATCATTTATGGTTTACAGATGAGGATTATAAAACTAAGGGTAACTTTATAAAATGGAATCCTGCTGTAAAAACTGCCGATGACCGAAAAGCTCTTTGGGAAGCATTGCTAGATGGACGAATAGATGTAATTGCTACAGATCATGCGCCACATACTAAAGAAGAAAAGAAACAATCCTATTTAAAAGCTCCTTCTGGAGGTCCTTTGGTTCAGCATGCCGTTGTAGCTATGTTTGAAGCGCATCATCAAGGAAAAATTAGCGTTGAGAAAATCATTGAAAAAATGTGTCACAATCCTGCTAAAATTTTTAAGATTGAAAAAAGAGGTTTTATTAGAGAAGGTTATTATGCCGATTTGGTAATTGTAAATCCTGGTTTACCTTGGAGTGTAAATACAGATAATATTTTGGCAAAATGTAAATGGTCTCCATTTGAGGGATATACATTTAAATCAAGAATTACTCACACTTTTGTAAATGGTCAATTGGTTTACAATGCATTTAAAGTGAAAAACGTTCACGCTGGAAAAAGATTATTATTTGATAGATAAGATATGAAAAAAATAGTCATAATTATTTCGGTATTAATGTTTGCTGTAGGATGCAAGAAAGAACTGGTTCCAAAGCCAGAACGACTTGTTGAAAGAGATAAGATGATAGATATTATGTATGACTTATCATTATTAGAAGCAATAAAATACCAGAATCCAATGTCTCTTGATTCTAGCGATACTAATCCTACCAGATTTATATTGAAAAAATATAAAGTAGATAGTTTGCAATTTGTAAAGAGTAATATGTATTACGCTGCAAATTATAATGATTACAAAGACATGTTTGATGAGATTAGTGCGCGTATAGAAAAAAATAAAAAGAAGGTAGATTCTTTAATCAAAATTGAAGAAAAGAAAAAGAAGTTGCTTGAAAAAAACGGCAAAGCTGTTAAAAAAGACACTATTAAAAAACCTAAAGAAGAATTGATAAAAGTAAAGCCGGTTTCGCCTAAAATAGAGATGAAACAGAGTAATTAACTTTTTATAAAGTAGAAACCTCTTTAATATATTGATGGATATTTATGAAGTCAGTTTTTAAAGTGGTTTTTATTTTTTCATTCGAATATAAATCTTTTGTGTAAGACGACTTTGCAGTCGCTTTTGTAATCTGTCTTTTCTTAAGGAAAAATGTAGATAGAAACCAATCGATTCTCCATATAATTTTCATAAGTAAAGGACTTGCATGAATTGTAGGTCTTTTTACTTTTAATGCATCAGCAATAGTATTTAAAACATCTCGAAAAACGATATTATCTGCAATTAAAGTAAATCGCTCATTTTTTATCTCGCTTTTCATTAATGTTACGGCGATTCTAACAACATCATCTACGGCAACAAATCCGGTACTTCCCAGCGTGTAGAATGAAAGCCCATTGGCTACTTTTGTATAAAGTTCTGCACTTCCTTGTTCATCACTTTTAGATTTTGGGATAGGACCCATAATTACCCCAGGATTTATAATAACAACATCAAGGCCTTCTTGCCAACTACGCCAAACTTCCATTTCGGCACCATATTTAGATATTGCATAATCGCTATGTGGTTTTTCAGGATTCCATTCCGTTTCTTCGGTTATAATAGTTTCATGGGCTGCAAGGTCTCCAAGAGCAGCTATTGAACTTACAAAACATAATTTTTTTATTTGCTTTGCAATACAAAAATTTACAATGTTTGCAGTGCCTTCAATATTGGTTTTTCGTACTAAGTCTTCGTCCTTTGGGTCAAAAGAGATTAAGGCTGCACAATGATATACATACTCAATATCTGCAAAAGCAATTTCTAATGAGGGAACATCGAGGATATCAGCTTCTATCCATTGTATTGATTCGAATAAATGA
Source organism: Flavobacterium sp. AJR (assembly GCF_002156885.1). NCBI lineage: Bacteria > Pseudomonadati > Bacteroidota > Flavobacteriia > Flavobacteriales > Flavobacteriaceae > Flavobacterium > Flavobacterium sp. AJR. Next base: position 8,183 of record NZ_NCWQ01000048.1, read on the forward strand.
GATTTTTTATATAAATCAAAAACTGATTTTGTTCTTTCTATTTTATTTGCGTTTCGGTAAATTGCCCGAACGTTGTCTCCATTTTCAATTAAATGAAGTAATAAATGTGCGCCAACTAAACCTGTTCCTCCTGTTACTAAAACCATTTTGTAAAGATAATACTTTCGATTTATCTACATACAAATTTCGTACGATTCAGGGTACAGATAATAAATAAGGCATATTAAAAAGTATCTTTTCAATATGCCTTATTTGTTTATAAGATCAAATGTTTTGTTTATTAGAAAATTGTGTATCCTAAAACAAAATCTATTGAGCTATATTTTGCAGAATAAGTTAGATAATCGCGCATTAATTCTTTTTTGGTATTTAATCTTGCTTCGAAGCTAAATTTATTTTTAAAGTTATAACCAAGGCCGAAAGCAAAATTACTTCCAGAACCACTTTCATATTCTCTTGTAGTTTTATTTGTTACATCCGTGTAAGTGATGTTTGTTTTGCTTCCCGCATCAAATGCATAAGCTACGTTTATAAAAATTTTAGAGGTTTGATTTAAAAACATATAATGTCTTATTCCGATAGGGATTTGTATAGAAGTGTATTTTACTTTTGCATTGTTAGGGGTTTCCGGGCTTATTATAAATCCACTAGGAACATTATATGTTTTATCATCTTGGTATGTTTGATAAGCAGGATTTATAAAAATACTCCATTTGTTTTTATTGTATGGAAGGATGTACTCTGCCTCGACACCAAACTTGAAGTTAATTTTATTATCTAGTTGTACGTTATCGCGAAGAAAGTAATCATTTTCAGTAGATAATGATGCAATGCTTGCGCTAGGTGTTATTTTAACTAGAAAAATTCCTTTGTTTACTTTTCTTTCTTCTTTAGCTAAATTAGGTTTGATGTTATTGTATTTTATGAAATACTTAGTAAGATCTGATTTATTGTAATTAAGTTTTATAATTTCTTTTTCGGTTGTGTTTTCGGCCTTTACATTTTGAAACAGTTGTTGTTTGTATTCATTATTTTCGGCTAGTATTGTTGGGGAGCCGTTAGAATCAATCTGATAATATTTTGTATAAACAAGTTGCTCCACAGGAATCGTTTTTGTTTCATAAAAATATCTATTAAGGTTTTGATCGGTGTAACTATATAAAGTGGCATCGCCTTTTACAAGAACTTTTAAAAAAATCACTTCTTCTTTAAAAACAGGGTTTCTGTCAGCTAATAACTTATTTGGTTCGTCGCTTGTACGATCTATTTTAATTTTAAATTTTTTAAATGTGGTTTCATTGTCGATCCCGAACTCTTGAACGTTTGCAATGGTTTCGGTTTTAAAGTCGTTGTCACTAAGTTGTGTTTTGTATTTAAAATCTGTTGGGTTGTTTTTCCAGTCTATGTTTTTTATAAAACACTCTACACGATTTCCATCGTTTAAAATATAATATCCTTTTTCAAAAGATATTTGCGCATAAGAAAAAGTAAAAAAGAATAAAAATAAAATAGTAATCAGTAATGGTTTTTTCATGGTAATTTGTTAGTTTTTTTGCGAATGTAGCCATTATATATTGCTTTTACTGCATATTAAAGGTTAAAGCATGAACTGTTTAGCTGGGTATAGATGAAGATAGTTTTTATAGTTTGAATTTAATGGTTAATATTTTGCAGGACAGAAATGAAAATCTTTTATAACAGGAGTGTTTTATAGTATTTACTCCTAACAGAATTAATTATATTTGTAAAAATTATTTTAAAAGAAATGAAAAATTTTATTGAAGAAGTAACTTGGAGAGGAATGCTTCACGACGTTATGCCAGGTACTGAAGAACATTTGATGGAACAAATGAGAGTGGCATATGTGGGAATTGATCCAACTGCGGATTCATTGCATATAGGGCACTTGGTTGGAGTGATGTTATTGAAGCATTTTCAGTTATCAGGACACAAACCATTGGCGCTAGTTGGTGGGGCAACAGGTATGATTGGTGATCCATCGGGAAAATCGAATGAAAGAAATTTACTTGACGAAACAACGTTACGTCATAATCAGGAAGCTATAAAAGGGCAATTGTCTCGATTTTTAGACTTTACTTCAGATGCGGCTAATGCTGCTGAATTGGTAAACAACTACGATTGGATGAAAGAATTCTCATTCCTGGATTTTATTCGTGATGTGGGTAAACATATTACGGTAAACTATATGATGGCAAAAGATTCTGTAAAGAAAAGATTGTCTTCAGAAGCTGCCGAAGGAATGTCGTTTACAGAGTTTACTTATCAGTTAGTTCAAGGATATGACTTTTTGCATTTGTATAAAAACAAACAATGTACCCTGCAAATGGGTGGAAGTGACCAATGGGGTAATATCACCACAGGAACGGAATTGGTAAGAAGAATGGAAAGCGGAAAAGCGTATGCTTTAACTTGTCCATTAATTACAAAAGCTGACGGAACAAAATTCGGAAAATCAGAAGGTGGAAATATTTGGCTGGATGCAGCAAGAACATCTCCGTACAAGTTTTACCAATATTGGTTAAATACTTCGGATGTTGATGCTGAAAAATATATTAAGATTTTTACTTTCTTGTCAAAAGAAGGAATTGAATCTTTGACAATAGAACATAGAGAAACACCACATTTGCGTATTTTGCAAAAAAGATTGGCTGAAGAAATTACTGTAATGGTGCATTCTGCTGCGGATTTAGAAAATGCAATTAAAGCTTCGGGTATCTTATTCGGAAATTCAACTTCAGATGATTTAAAACAATTAGATGAAGCGACTTTCTTAGATGTTTTTGACGGTGTGCCTCAAGCAGAAATTGCTAAAGCCGACCTTGAAAACGGATTAGAGATTATAAATGTTCTGAATGAGAAAACAGGATTCTTTAAGTCGAATGGTGAAGCTAGACGTGCTCTAACTGCTAATTCTATTTCGGTTAACAGAGAAAAAATAACAGAGGAATTTGTTCTTTCTAATAAAGATTTAATAAACAATCAGTTTGTTTTATTACAAAGCGGAAAGAAAAATTATTTTGTGATTAGAGTAGTATAATTGGTGAATCGTTTAATTGTTTTTTCGTTTAACCAATAAACGAATTAACTTTTTTAAAGTACCATCAAATTACAACCTCTAATATCAGAGTTATCAAAACGTCCCAATACCTCGAAAGAGTTGTTGGGATATTTTTTGCCTAAATCTTGCGTAGCGATAAAGGAGCAGGAATTAATATTGGCTAAGTCGATTACGTTTATACCACCAGTTTTACCTTCTTTTACGTAAGTTAAAGCATCTTCGGTATCACGAATAAGAACTTGTATCCACGAAGGACATTCAAAAATTCCTTCACCTAAAGAATAAGCTTGCGATAATAATTCGGTCATACCATACTCAGAATGTATTGCAGATACACCAAAGCCTTCACATAATTCTTTGTGTAATTCTTCGCGAATCATTTCTTTGCGTTTGCCTTTCATTCCACCAGTTTCCATGATGATGGTATTTTGTAGCTTAAACGAGTTTTTTTCGATTAAATCTAATAAAGCATATGTTACACCAATTAAGATAGTATTTTGTCCTGACTGGTCTAATTCGATTAGTTTTTGGGTAAGTTCTTCGTGGTTGTGTAAATAAAACCCACTTTCTGGATGGTTTGATAATTTAATTAAATCTTCGACCATGTATATTAAAGAAGATCCTTCGCGTTCTAGATAAGAAGGTAAAAGTGCTAGTACAGCATAATCTTCGATGTTACCATAAAATTCTGAAAATCCTTTGCGATAACTTTCTTCATACAAAGAAACATCGGTTACAATATGCTTGCTGGTAATCATTCCTGTTGTACCGCTACTGGTAAAAGTTACCTGAGCAGGATTAGAATTTGAGACTACATTATGGCTCTTAAAAAACTGAATTGGCAAGAAAGGAATTTGGTTAAGAGACTTTACTTTTTGAGGATCTGTTTTAAGATAATCACAGAATGTTCGATATACTACGTTGTTTTCGTATTGAAAGCGAAACACTTTCAACGCTATTTTTTCAAATTGCTTTTGATTGGAAATCGTAAATATATCGGTTGTTGTAATCAAGATCTTTTTTTTGCAAAGGTAATTTATTTAAAAGAAAAAGCTCCAAAATTACTTTGGAGCTTTTTTATGTTTTTATTTTTAAAAATTACCTGACAATTAGCTTTCTAGTTGCAGTTGCGTTCTCTTCGTTTATTTTTATGATATAAACACCTGGCGAAAGATTAGAAACATTAAGCTCTTTAGAACTTATTTGTGTCTGTAGGACTTTTTTCCCCAGTACGTCAAAAATGGTTATCTCTTTTTCTAAATCATTTTTAGACGAAATGTATACTTTACCGTTACTCACAGGGTTTGGGTACAAACTTAAGCCCTCTATAACAGTGCCGTCTTGCGGTTTTGGCAGTTGTTTACTGTCTTGTGCCGAGACACTTACAGTAAAGAAAAAAGCCAATAAGAATGTAATATAAAAGTAGTTTTTTGCCATCACTTAAATTTAGTATTAGTAAATATACAAAAAAGTTTTCAAAAACTACGCCAAAAAAAAACATCCTATAAATTTAGGATGTTTTTAACATTTTATGTGTGAAGTGATTATAGCTTCTCTAATAAGTTTACACCATCAACAATTGCCCAAGCACCAGGAGTTAAAGCAGCTCCAGTTGCTGTTGTACTTGTTGTAAAGTTTCCTGCAGGGAACGCTACTGTAAATCCAGCTGCACCTGTTCCTGTAAGAGGAGTTGTAGCATCAGCAACTTTTACGTTTAGCATTTTGATTTTACCACCAGCAACTTGATTTGTGTTTGTAGCCGCTTCTTGAATTCTAACAGCAACAGCTCCTGTTGAAGTATATCCAGAAATTACAACATTTGAATATTCACCATTTCCATCTTTTTTGAATTGAATAGCATCAATTTCTGTTGGATTTCCAGCTTCAGTTACTGTTCCTGGAGCTCTTCTTAAAGTAATGTTAGAAACTTTAGGGAAGAATGAGTTGTTAACACTTTTTGATTCGATTTCCATTCCGAAATTTCCAGCACCAGTTTGATATGCGTACCAGTTAGTATTTGCTTGCCCTTGCCATCCATCTTGCCAGTCAAAAGAATCATCTGTATTTCCGTATGAAATTAAGTTTTTAGCACTTACAGTTCCACCGTAAAATTCAAAACCATCATCTGCTCCTTTGTAAGCTACTAAGTTTTCTAGAACTGTTCCTGAACCTACAGCGTAGAATGAGAATCCATTCATTTCTGAGTTTCCGTCAAGGATTTTTTTACCAGCATATTCTACACGTACATATTTTAATGAACCACTGCTATGAGTTGGGTTTGAACCACCATAAACAATATTTGTTCCATCTTCTGAAGTTGCAGTAGTAATTGGTGTTCCGTCAGCAGTTTTTCCTGAAACAATCGGAGCATCACCAAACATAATAATTCCTCCCCATGAACCTGCAGTCTTAGATTTCTCTGTAAAGACAACTGGTTCTGCAGCTGTACCAGCAATATTTAAAATACCACCTTTTTCTACTAACAAGGCATCTGAACCATTAGAAACATCGGCAGTAATTACTGATCCAGCTTCGAAAGTTAAAGTTATACCGCTTTTTATTCTTACTGTACCACTTAGGGTATATGTTCCTTTTACAAAAGTTTTAGAAGCAGTAACATTTTCTGCTGTTATTTCTCCTGAACCAGCTGCTGGAGGTGTTGCAACATCATCATCGCTAGAAGAACAACTTGCGAAAATCAAGCTTAATAAAGAAAGACTTAAGACTAATTTTTTCATTTTAATGGTTTTTTAGAATTATTTTTTTTGTGTTATTTTGTTGATTCAAAAGTACTATCGTGCTTTTCAAACCTAGTTAGCTAATTGTTACTAAAGTATTATATAACAATTAGCTAGATGTAAATTTTATGTTACGTACTTAAAATAAGAAAAGAGCTGTAAAGCTCTTTTCTTATTTTGATTAAAATGTATATCCTATATTAACTGAGAAGCCAACTCCTTTTTTGTATTCACGAAGAACTAATGAATCTTCGGTAATATCTATTGTGCTGTTTTTTCCTAATTCTTTTCTATAATATGGGTTTATTAAATTTTCGGCACTAAATTTTAATTCAATGTTTTTTGATAGTGTGCTTGTCCAAACAAAATCTAATTTACTGAATGATTTTTCATAGATATGATCCATTCCTGATGAACCAACTGCAAAGATTCTGTCGCCGTAAACGTTATAAACTAATGTCATTGAGTTTTTCCAAGCGGTATTTAATGTAAAGTCATATTTCAAATCTGTATTGATAATCCAGTTTGAAGCTCCTTGAAGTTTACGATTTGTGCTGTTTTCTAATTCGTTACCTTGTTTTGTTAAGTCAATTTTTACATCGGTACTCATTATAGAAGTGTTGAATCCGAAAGTAAAGTTCGAAAGAGATTCGCTAACTCTGCTTAATTGCAAAATCATTTCGATTTCGGCACCATAAATTACAGCTTGCTCAGAGTTTTTGAATGTTGTTATTTGACCACCACTATTAGCTGTTGGTTTAAAAACTCTTTCAATAGGGTTTTCGATTAATTTCCCAAATGCACCAATAGCAAACAACTCTTTGTTGTTAGGGAATAATTCGTATTTAAAGTCTACGTTATAATTGTCACTGTTTAATAAATTTGAATTTCCACTTTCAGAAGTTGCATCCGCGTTAATGTAATTTATTGGAAGTAATTCCATTGCAACCGGTCTTGTTATAGTTTTACTTAATGAACCACGTAGATTACTTTTTTCAGTTAAAGCATATTTAGTGTTTAATGAAGGAAGGAAATCTAACTTATCATCAGTTTTCTTACGGTATGGGCTTCCAAAAGGATCTCCTTGTTCTCTGTATTTAATTTCACGAGTTGAGTTTTCTGCTCTTAATCCTGCATTTAAATCCCATTTTTCTCCAAAAGTCCAAAACAAATTAAAGTAACCAGCGTTAACAAATTGATTTAGTTTTACTTTATAATCTCCATTAGATTCTTCCTGAACATAAACGATTCCGTTATCGATATCCTGATTGATTTCTTTACTAATTGTTCCTAAATCGGCAGTGTAATTTTTTTCGATATTTCTTCTTCCAGAAAAGAAACGGTAACTAGATTCCATGTCATTTATGAAATTGTTATATCCTACAGTTAAGTTGTTTAATCTTTCTTTGTTTCCAAATTTAATGCTGTATTCTGCAAGCGCAGAGAAGTAAAAGTTTCCGTTTACATCTAAATACTGGCGATTTAAATTATTTCCACCATAAGACATATTGATGTCAGTATCATTAACTTTTAGACCAGTGATAAATTTTCTGTCAGGTTGTTGAAAACCAGTTTTTACATATGAACCTCCAGCTTTAATGGTTTGTTTTCCATCTTCGGTTAATTTGTAATCTCCAAATAATTGAGTATTCCAATACTTAGACTCTTCAAATTGATTTAATCTGATAAGGTTGTTTGTAATATTGGCTAAACTGTTGGTGTATCCTACTTGATCTTGAATTTTACTTTCTGTGGCTTGGATAAAAAGCGTATTGAAGTTTAAGTTTAATCTGTTTGTTTTGTATTTTAAACCTGCTAAACCAGAAAAAGTAGTTTGGTAAGCGTATTGTGTGTTGTATAAGTTATTGTCGTAATTACCTTGTCCAAGATTGAAAGTTCTGTCAACTCCCTCTCTAAAAATGTATTTATTATCAAAGTTAAATGACATGATGTAACTTATGCTTCTTTCTTTTTCAAGATTAAATTTCTGTGAATGTAAAAATCCAATACTTGAATTTAAAGGGCTTGCAGTTTGATCAACATCCCAGTTTTTATCTCCGTAGGCACTATGGTATTGATCAGGAGATAACTTTGTTCCGCTTGGTACAGAACCAAAAGCTGACGGAAGTGCTCTTTCATTACCAAGAAGTCCAAAAGTTCCTTTAGTTGAATTTGCATCATCAGAAAGCAAGAACTTCTTTAGATTGTTGTTTGTAGTATAGCCAAATCCAATATTTAATTTTGTGATGTTTTTTGGCTGAGTGGTTTCAATATTAATTGTTGCACCTGCAAAATCACCAGAGATATTTGGATTGAATGTTTTGTAAATATTTAAAACTCCTACTATATCAGTTGGAAATAAATCTAATGGAATAATTTTTTTGAAAGGGCTGTTTGATGGAGTTTGTAAATCATTAACCAATAAATTATTGTAACGATCTTCCAAACCTCTAATAAATAATCCACGGCCATCTACTTTTGTAATTCCTGTAACTTTAGTAAGTCCATCTTCTACATCACTAACCCCTTTTCGTGACATTTCCTGAGCACCAATACTTTGTTTAATGACAACTGCATTTTTTTGATCTAATAATAAAGCAGTTTCTTTTTCTCTGTTTACAGATGAAGCTTTTACAACAACATCTTTTAGAGTGTAACTCCCAGATGATAATGCCTGGTTGATAGTTGTAGTTTCATTTGCTTTAACAATTACTAGAGCTTCTACAGTTTCATACCCCAAGAAACTATAAATTACAGTATAGCTACCAGGAGCTATGTTTATCGAATATTTACCATCGATGTCGGTATTTGCACTGTTGTTTGTTCCTTTAATAAGAACATTTGCAAATGGTAGTGCTTCATTATTAGTTTGTTTGTCTGTTAAAACCCCAGAAATTGTACCTTTGGTCTGAGCCATAGAAACAGCACAAATAAATAATGTAATAAATAGAAATTTTAAGTTGAATTTCATTTTCGTTTGTTGTTTGTTTATTTTTTTGCAAATAAAAGACGGCTTTGTAAAGTTCGTGTTAGCTGCTTGTTATTGTTTTGTCTCTAATATATTATGAAATTGTTATGAGATTAAATTACGGTTAACACTACTTTTTAACAGTTGATTTATTATTACCTTTACACTCGCAACTACAATCATTGAATATTATATCGTATAAGTATCAATGAGATAACCCAATTTTTTGCTATTTTATGAAAAAAACACAAACTAAGATTTTACTAGTAGATGATGAACCGGATATTTTAGAAATTGTTGGATATAACCTATCTCAAGAAGGGTATCAAATAATTACAGCCTCAAACGGAAAAGATGCAATTGCAAAAGCACAAAAGGAATTGCCAGATCTTATAATAATGGATGTTATGATGGCTGAAATGGATGGTATGGAAGCTTGTGAACACATCCGAAAAATACCTGAACTAAATAACGTTATCATTACATTCCTAACTGCAAGAAGTGAAGATTACTCACAAGTAGCTGGTTTTGATGCTGGAGCAGATGATTATATCACTAAACCTATTAAACCAAAATTACTAGTAAGTAAGGTAAAAGCATTATTGAGGCGTTTAAAAGAACAAGAAATTAGTAGTGATACATTAAACGTAGGTGGAATCGAAATTAATCGTGAAGAATATAAAATCGTAAAAGATAATATAGAAATCGCTTTGCCTAGAAAAGAATTTGAATTGTTCTATTTATTGGCTTCAAAACCAGGAAAAGTATTCAAGCGTGATGAAATACTTGATAAGGTTTGGGGTAATGAAGTAGTTGTAGGCGGAAGAACGATTGATGTACACATTCGAAAATTAAGAGAAAAAATTGGAGAAGATTTATTTAAAACCATCAAAGGAGTAGGTTACAAATTCGAGGTTTAAAATAAAGATTACCAACCAAAAGCATAATGCAAAGAAATCAGAATTATCTTTGTAGAAGCTATCCATGAACTAAATGAAAATAAGTTTTAAAAAAACCTATAAGTTTGCTGTAAAGTCAGCACTATATATAAGTCTCTTTGCTACAGGGTTTGTAGTAATTCTAGTTTTATTATTCTTCAAAAATAGAACAGAACATTTACTACCATTCAGTCTTGTCTTTCTTGTGTCGGTATATGCGTTCTCGTTTATGGTTTTACAATACCGAGTAGAACGTTTTATTTATCGCAGAGTAAAGAAAATCTACGATGAGGTTTCGTTATTGGAATCCAGTACACTTATCAACCAGCCGATCACTACGGATATGGAAACGCTTTCGCGTGAAGTCAAAAAATTTGCAACCGATAAAAAGTTAGAAATCGAAATGCTCGAGATTCGTGAAGAATACCGTCGAGAATTTCTAGGTAATGTTTCGCATGAACTTAAAACGCCATTGTTTACAGTTCAGGGATATATTTCGACTTTATTAGATGGAGCAATGGAGGACAAAACCATTCGAAAAAAATATCTTAAACGTGCCGAAAAAGGAGTAGAACGATTAATTTATATTGTCGAAGATTTAGACATGATCACTAAATTAGAAACAGGCGATTTAAACTTGATAATCACCGATTTTGATATTGTCGAACTTATTCAGAATGTTTTTGATTTATTAGAAATGAAAGCTGATAAAAAGAAGATTAAGTTAACTTATGAAAAGAAAATTCTTCAGCCGATTTTGGTGAAAGGAGATAAAGACAGAATTCAACAGATACTAGAGAATTTGATTGTGAATTCAATTAAATATGGTAAGCAAGGCGGAACTACAGAGGTAGGAGTTGTAAATCTTACAAAGAAAAAAGTACTTATTCGTATTAGTGATAATGGAGAAGGAGTAGAGAAACAAAATATACCAAGACTTTTTGAGCGTTTTTATAGAGTAGATAAAAGTGGAGCCAGATCAGAAGGTGGTTCTGGTTTAGGACTTGCTATTGTAAAACATATTATCGAAGCCCATAAAGAGAAAGTGTATGTTGAGAGTGAGTTTGGGATAGGTTCTGAGTTTTCATTTACTCTCGAAAAAGCCCATAAAAGCACTAATCTTGAAGTTAAGTAATTGTAATTAGAGCATCTCAGATCAGCATAAAATTCTCATGATTTAACCTCGATTTAAAGTTGCCGATTCTCTCTTAATATTAAATTTTCACAATAATAACATCTTCGTAACGTTATGTTAACTTTGATGGGTGATTTTTGCACTCTGAACGAGGAGTTTAAAAAAATAAGATGAGAAAATTTTTAGTGGTAGCTTTATCTTTAGCGGCGGGCTTAACGCATGCACAAGAGGTAAACAAAGATGAGATAAAGAAAGAGGTAGTTCGTATTTTAGACTCTATTAATAAGGCAAAAGAAACTGCAATAATAACAGCACCAAAGATTGAACCTATTCTTCAGAAAGAAGAAAAAGATCATTGGTATGATAAAATCTCATTACGAGGTTATGTTCAGATAAGATATAATGGTTTGTTTTCTACCAATGATAAAGTTTCATGCGAACAGTGTGATAGATCTTGGGGAACAACATCTACAGAACCAGATGCAAAATCTAATAATGGGTTTTTTATAAGACGTGCACGATTAGTATTTTCTGGTCAAATACACCCAAATATATATTTTTATTTCCAACCCGATTTTGCAAGTTCACCAAGTACAGGAATCAATAATTTTGTTCAAATTAGAGACATATTTTTTGATTTCTCATTTGATCCAAAAAGAGAATATCGTGTTCGTGTAGGACAAAGTAAAATTCCTTATGGTTTTGAGAATATGCAATCTAGTTCTGTTCGACTTGCTTTGGATAGAAATGATGCTATGAATAGTGCTATATTAAATGAACGTGACTTAGGAGTGTTTTTTTATTGGGCACCTAGCAAAATAAGAGAACGTTTCGAAATGTTAGTTAAAGATGGTTACAAAGGTTCTGGCGATTATGGTGTTTTTGCTTTTGGAGTTTACAACGGGCAAATCGCAAATAAACTTGATAGCAATAGAGATTTAAATGTTGTAGCGAGAGTAACTTATCCTTTCGTAATAGGAAGTCAGATTATTGAACCAGGAATTCAGGCTTATTCAGGAAAATGGGCATTTACCAATGAAATTTCAACTGGAGTTGCAATAGATAATAAACAATATGTAAAAGATCAGCGAGTAGGAGCAACTTTTGTATTATACCCTAGACCTTTTGGAATCCAAACGGAGTATAACATAGGTAAAGGACCACGTTATGACAAGACTACTAATAGTGTCGATGTTACAAATATAAATGGAGGTTATGTTTTATTAAATTATAAATTAGATTTAGGAAAACAACTATTATATCCTTTTGCAAAATTTCAATATTATGACGGAGGAAAAAAATATGAAAAAGATGCCAGAAGTTATGTAGTTAGAGATTATGAAATTGGTATAGAGTGGCAGCCTCTAAAAGCATTAGAGTTTACAGCAGAATATGTTATTGCCGATAGAACTTTTGAAGATAGCGCATTACCAATTAATCGTCAACAAGGAAATTTACTGAGATTACAAGCTCAATTTAATTTCTAAAATATAAAAAACATATAGGATGGAGTTTATTATTTTTCGAAAACAGAAAATAATGAACTCCATTTTGCTTTCTTTTTATATTGAGGTAATCCTTTGTATTCTTTAATTTTTGCAATATCCTCAATCTTAAAATCATCTTGTAATGCGTAAGGTACAAGCCCTTCTTCCTGTAGTTTCTCAGCCAGATATAATTGCTCATATTGACCAGGAGTTGGTATAAAAAAAGCTTTCTTTTCTAGTTTTACCAAATCCATTACGGTTGTATAGCCTGAGCGACATAAGATTTGCTCACTTTCGTTAAAAGTTTGTTCTAGCTGGCGTGTATTCATGAAATTGTAATACGTAACATTATCGATGATTTCCTTTTTTTGGTCTTTTTCGACAATGCCTTTCACAAAAACTACTTTTCCGTCGTAGCGAATAACTTCTTGTTTTAATTTCTCTTCGAGGTAACCACGTTGAGGTTCTGGTCCAGATAAGATAACCATTAAATCATATACTTTAGGCGTTTCCTTCTTGCGCATTCGGCTCATAGGACCTATGTATCTTAACTTGATTTTTTTTGATTTTAAATGGCCTAATTCTCCAGTTAAATTAGGATTCTTTTTTATGTCGGGAACCCAACATTCAGTATATTTCTTTATAAAATATTGATGACATTTGCTGGTAAACCAAGTCGTGTTTCCAGTCATTACATTTAATTGATGCGTAATAAAAACCGATGGTATCTTATCACTGTAAACACCCAAACGATTATCAGAAATAATCCCGTCGATACCATATTTTTTAATCCACGATTTTACCATTTTTTTTTCGTCCAAAATGGCTTCAATCATTTTAGGACAATTTTTGATTAATTTCCACTTAAAGTTTTTGCCATTCTTAGCATATTCTATTTGGTAAGAAGGTAATTCGAGTGTTTGGATATATGGGAATTCTTTTCGTAATAGCTCTAAAGCAATACCATCAGAGGCAATTATGGGGATGTAATTGTTTTCCTGTAATGCTTTAATTATCGGGATGCATCTTGTGGCGTGACCTAAACCCCAATTTAATGGAGCAATTAAAATAGTTTTATTAGTTGAATCTAAATTCATATAGAATTGGGTTATGTTAAGTTAACCCTGCGAAAGTTACAAACAGTAAGTCTTTTCCTTATTTATAAATGATTACTAAAATATTAAGTTATTATTTTAGTAAAAATAAAAAGGCTAGACGCTATAAGAAGTCTAGCCTTTTTAATTGTATCAAGAAAAAGATGTTAGTCTTGAATATAAGTTTTGTTTCCGTTAGAATTAATGTAGTACTTACCACCTCTTGGTCCCGTATATACTTTTTTACCATTATATTCCCCGGTAACTTTATCTGCTACTTTAGGTGCTTTTTCATTAGTTTCTTTAACTGTTTTTGTAGCAGTTTTAGCAGTGCTTTTAGTTGTTGCTTTAGTATCTGCTTTTGCTTTATCTACTTTTTCAGTAGCAGTTTTTGTATCAGCTTTAGCTTTAGTTACTTTTTTAGTAGCATCATCAGTTGCAGTCTTAGCATCAGTTTTTACTTTGGCAGCTTTTTTTGTAGTTGACTCTTCTGCTTTAGTGGTTTTTGCCTTAGCATCGCTTTTAGCTTTTGTAGTTTTATCATCTACACTTTTAGTTGCTGATGCTTTTTCTTTAGTTGCTTTTTTCTCTGTAGCAGTTTTTGTATCGGTAGCCTTTTTAGTAGCAGTCTTTTTTTCTTTAGTTGCTTCTGATTTAGCTTTGGTTTTAGTCGTCTTTACAGCAGTTTCTTGTGCGTAAAAATTACTTGAGAAAACTAACATAAAACAAAGTAATAATAATTTTTTCATGTTTTTTAAGTGTTAAAGTTTATAATAAAATTAATCAATTTATTGTAATGTTTTCGAAAATGTATCAAAAATAAGCTCTTAGCTGAACATTTCCTGTATGGATAGTTGGTCCAGTCTCGCCTTTTCTTCCTTGATAGTTTACATTAACATCCAAAAACTGAGTGATGTTTTTTTGCAATAGCAATCTCCATACCAAATTTTGTCCTGTTTGTAAACCTTCTAACATTTGAAAACCTACTGATGAAAACTCATTGCCTGTAAATTTATTCTTATAAAATGAAAACTCACCATTTAATGTAATTTTTTTATCACCAGCATAAGAAAAAGATGTTCCTAATCGGCTTTGTTCTAACGTTTCTTCCTCTCCAATTTGATTGTCTTTGTTCTGAATTTCATAGAAGAAATCTAAACTTGTACTTTTAGAAAACAAATAACTAATTTTTGGAGCAAGTTGATAACCTGTTAGCTTGTAGTTTTTTTCTGGGAAACTTTCAGAGATAAGATCTGTTTGTATGGTTTTGGTAAAAAATCCGAATAACCAACTTTTATCATACAAATGAGAATATTGGAATTGATGCGAACTATTTTTAGCCTGTTGCGATCCTATTGTAAGTAAGTTTCTGCTTTTGTTTTGTAAATAGGTATAAGTTGTAGAATGTTTTTGTTTACCACGATTATAAAATAAACTGTTTCTGAAACTGGAATTTAGCCCCAGCACATTTTCATCTGAAGAATTAAAAGGATTAAGTTCAAAACGATCACCATCACTTTTTACTTTTCGATCTAATATAAACGAGGTCTGGTTATAAAAATAAGATATAACCTTTTTTATTCCAGTTTCATTTAACCATTGGTTTGGGTTTAATGTTACCGATTGAGAAAACTTATTCTGATTTGTTTTAATATAAATCCGGTTAGGTAAAAAGATACGAATGTATTTTGCCTGATCAATAAATGCAGCTACTTCAAATTCCTGTAATTCCTGAATTCCATTATTGTTGTAATCGTTCCAGGTGTAAACTCCTTGTCCTGCAGGAACTTCTACATAGGTATAATCTTGTTGCGGCATTGTTCCCGAACTGGTTTCGTAAGCAGTAGTAGTTTGGATAAATTGATTGAAAAAACGATCATTATAAAGAATTCTGGAATTTAGTGATGGTTCTCTTTTTTTAGTCACATCTTCAAAATTCAATACTCTATAGCTCGCATATACCGATAAATCACTTTTGGTAGTCTGGATTAATTTAGATCTTAAATAATAAGTCTGCGAGTTGTTTACACGTTGTAATAGTCCGTTTTGTAAACTATCATTGCTTCGTTTTAAAAAGCCTAATTCTACAAAAACCTTGGTACTATCACCACGACCTATAAATAAACCATATTCATTAAATCTCTGGCTTAAAGCCGAAAACTGATTGGTTTCCTTATTCTTTTCTTGATTATCTTCAAGCTGTACTGTGCCACCAACCCAGTTTTTATTAAAATGATAACGGGCTTGAGTTTGGTTTCTTAAAAATTTAGAAGTCGATATTGTACTGTTGCTATTTAGTAAACTACCTTGGTTCTGAATCAGCCAGTTTTTTACTTTAAAAAGACCATTAACAGTATGTCGGCTTCCAGAATAGTTTTCGGTAAAATCTAAGTTTTCAAATTGATAGGTTAGTAATCCTATATCTGAGGTCTTTTTTTGAGGAAATAAATCAAAATTTAATCCCGAAATCAATAAACTCTGATTCCCAAATCGATTTGCGGGAAGATTCCAATCCCGATCAAACTCGATGTTATAAAGGCGTTCTACCGATTTAAAATTGTCCTGAATAAATTGATAATTTACAAATGCATCCAGATTCCAACTTCTGGTAAATAAACGTTGCTTAGCGTTTATTTTGGATGCAATTCCTTTATTGTTTCCGTCTTGTATGCTCGAAAATAAATTAGCATCATTGTTACTAACTCCAACTTCAAAATCAAAACTTGTTTTTTCGGTTGGGTTATATTTACCCAAAAAAGTAGCTACTTGCAGTTTTATTGGAGCAACGAGTTTAATAATTGGAGCATAATTTCCTTGCGGAATGCCATTTATAGGAGCAACATATTCATAAATTCGATCAATTGTATTTACGTTTCTAAGAATGTAATTGGCAGACTTTGCACCAATTAAATTGAATCTTACATTGTATAATTCTTCTTTTGGATCGTTAGAGAATTCATAAACTTCCGCTCCGTTTATCATTATTTTTCGGTAAAGAATTTTATTGTCCGAATAAGAGTCAACATAAGCCGAAGGAGCAATCATAGCATTTGTATCATCTCCTGCATTACTTAATATTTCTACCTGTTCTTTGGTTAGATTTTGTTGTAACGGTTGGTTTTTTAAGTCATTTTCAGAGTATAGATACCCTCCAAAACTCCATTTTTTATTTTCATGAGTAACTCCGGCATACGTTACAAATCGGGTATAATTTTGATTTGTATATTGGTACTCAACACTTATTCGCATCTCCGAAGTAATTGTAAAAAGAGAAGTAAAAGTGATTTCCCCAGCATTATAATCAATAGTATAATCTTTGTTTTCGCCTCGTTTTAATAAAACGCCATTTACATAAACTCTTTCAGAACCCGAAATCACCAATATGTATAACTCACCATTCTGACCAGTTAGTTTATAAGGACCTTGATTTCCTTCCTGCCCAGTAATGTTACTTTTTGCATATTGCCCCCTTACCAATGCGGCAGAAGCAAATACATTGGTTTTGCTATCTTCATCACCAAAATTAAAATTGACGGCAAGACCTTGAACCTTTTTGTCGAAATTTAGGAACTGTGTTTTTTTATTTTCGAGAAAAATATCTCCCGCGCGTAATGCCCAATCATTACTAAAAAGCTCTATAAATATATTGTCGAATTGATCTAATTTTTGGGAGTAACCACCATCTTGCAACGGAATATTATTGTCTTGTAATGATGCACGAAGACTTACTTTTTCAGATATTTTTCCTGTAATCTGTAAGTCAAGATTGGAGTTTAAAACTGTGTTTTGGTTGTTACCAATGGTAATCCCTCGGGTAATACTCCCTGAAGTATTTAATCCGTCAAAAGGAGTTACAGTTTTATTGGTTTTAGGTTGTATTTGATATAGAGATTCAGAGGTTACACCATTACTTACGATTCGGTCAGAATCATAAATTTTATACTCTTTGGTTAAAATATCTGGAAGTTTTAAATACTCAACTGTTAGGGAATCAGTATTCGAAATCATTTTTTCGTTTAAAAGTAATGTTCCTTTCTGGAAATTTACTTTGTAGAAACTGCTATCAATAGGTTGTTTATTGTTGTCGTATAATTTAAAAAAACTCGAATTGATACTAACGTTTTCAAGATGAATAGTATCTCTGGAGATACCAACTTTTTTGGTTTTATAGTGCGTGTTTATTTCCTGGGCATGAAGTCCAGAACAAAAAAGAATTACAATCCAAAAGAGTAATTTTTTAAACATAAATACTTTAACTCCAAAACGTCAAAAGTAGTATTTATAATTGTGAAATGTTGCGACTGGAATTTTAGTTTTACTATCAAATATAATTGAATTTAAGAAAACTACTTTATGTATTTTCCCAAGACACATAGTATTGCAATTATAATAATTAATATGAATACAGAATTAGGATTTGCAAAATTAGTTGTCCATCCCATTAGCTTATTTCTTTTGGGAGGAAACATTCTCTTATCTTCTTTGTTGTAATAAAAAATTCCCCAAATCCAATTGTTAGAATCATTATGCCAGTTGTCTTTGGTTTCTTTACTTGGTTTCTTGTTTCTTTCCATAATTTATTGCTTTAATTTTCATTTCAAAATATTGATAAATACTATTTTCATTATCTAGATAAAGAATAAGGGCTGCAGTCATAGGAAAGAAAAACGTAATTAAACCGTGGGTCAGCACAATACTTAAATGAAAAAAAACACCTAAAGTCAAGAACAATTTTTTAATCAGTTTATCTGTAGCTAAAATACAGGCAAATAATCCTAATTCAAGAATTATTACAGACCAACTTATTAGGGGAGTAAATGGACTAAGTGTAATAATGGATAATATTTTTTGCAGCCATAGAGGGGCTCCAAAAATATTATTAGTAAACCAATAATAAATACAAGTACCATCTTTCCATTCATCATTAAATATTTTCCCCACTCCAGCATGCAAATATATAATAGCCACCTGTAATAATATCAAAAAGTAATAAGTATTAAAAAACACATTTATTGCTTTTCTACTTTTTGTTATAATTAATTTATTATTGCTCCACTGATTGATTCGATTGTCAAAAATACAAATAGGGATAAGTAACATACTTAAATTGGATGCTATTTGGTCACCTCCTTCAATTGCAATAAAAGAATTACAAATGCTAACATGCACCCAAGTTTGCAATAAAGAAAATAGCTGTGGGAAATAACCAGTAAAAACTATTAATAAAATTGAAATTGAAATTGTTTTTGCAAACGAGGAACTAAACAAGTTGAAAAGACTAATATGTTGAAGAAAAACGTCTAATTTAAAAGAGGTTTCATTATGAATTAATAGATTCATATTTGTTACTTCATCTATATCGTTAAAGCATATAGTAAGTAAAGCCCCAAAAGCTAGCAAAGATCTGACAAAAATCAATCGATTATCAAAAATGATTTTTTGTTCTAAATGAGAGATAAATTTATTCATCTTGGTGAATATTTATAGCGTATACAATAAAGGATGAGGGATAATCAGGTTTTTGATTTAATAATGACCAAGGCAATGCATGTTTACTAACAAATAAATATTTACCTTTAAAATCGGGAACATTTTTTTTAAACACACTAATTTTATTAAATTTCAATGTGTCCAAATTTATTTTTTCAGTTATATTTTCTGCTATTTTCGCTGTTAATCTGTAACCAGTTATTGAATCTGACTTTATTTTATTTAAAATTGTACTTGCTTCTATAGTCAATATTCTATTGTGTCTTGAAAGGCCATAGTAATAATCATTAGAAAAATTTCTTAAATTTTTCATTTCAATTTTGCCATTAAAACATTCAAAAATATAGAATTCTGGTTCTTTTGCACTTTTTGTAAAAAAAGCCCAGCCTTGTGGGAATGCAGAAATAAATTTTGATTTAGCAGTATAACTATTATTAAGAGGATTGTTTCCAAAATAAATGGAAAGAATAGTAAAAAATATTACAAGAACAATACTAACTGAACTATAAAACGCTATCAGTGATGGTTTCGATGTTTTATTCATGATTGTGAATTATTAAAATAGGCAAGTCACTTTGATAATAACTTGCCATATTTAATTAAATACCAGTAAATTCTATAGTGACATCTGACTGGAATTTTTCAATTAAGTATCCCTCAGAATCTATGTAACCAGGATCCTCATAAAAATCAGGTGATGGTGGTAGTGGTGCTTCTTGCAAAAACAAGACAATTACGATGACGGCTGCAGCTGCGGCTAATAACCAAACAGCAACGGAATAGTAAGGCGCTGGATATACGACTTTATTGGTGTTTTTGTCTGATTTCATACTCTGAATAGCATTAAGCAATTCTTCTTTTGTAGATTGTTCATTAATTTTATATTTTGAAGTGAATAAACTGATAAATTTATTCATGTCATTCTCGGAGCCTCCTTTTTTACTTTCATTTAATAATCCAAAGGCAGCATCTGATATTTTATTAGCAGCATCTACAATACCATATTTTACTTGATAAAAATCGCCTGATCCTATTTTTGCTCTAAAGTTTGATAAAAACTCTGGATTGGATTCCTTAATGGTTTCTATGATTTTATTTTGAAGGACTAACATTTCATCCATTTGAGCTTTGTCATTAATAAATGTTCGAAAATTTAAATCTTTAAAATCATCTAATTTATTAGCTAGAGGACCTTCAAGAAACATAATCCCTTTAAACACATCTTCGTCAGTAAAAGAATTAGTCGCATTGTTTTTATCAATATTTGACATCTTATTTTCACGACCTATTTCATCCTTAGTACAACTAAAAAAAATAAATACAAAAGCAACTAAAGTAAAAATGTGGTGCCTTATAACGAATTCTCTAATTTTTTTCATAATGCATAGTTTAATGATTAGTAATAACTTATTTGATGACAAATCTACACGTGATTTCAAACGACTCTTATGCGAAAATCGGTTATTTCTACCCTGAATTTATATTGTTGTAAAATATTTCTTATGTTTGAATCGGTATAAAAGTTAAATTATGAATGTAATCGTAGGAAATAAGCTAAAACAGCTACGTAAAAGCAAGAATATGTCGCAAGAGCAAGCGGCAGATTGTTTGTGTATATCTCAGTCTGCGTATGCGAGGATAGAAAGAGGAGAGAGTAGTTCTTGGGCGAGCCATATTAGTAAAATATGTAAATTTTTCGAAATAACCCCAGCCGAATTGATGATGAATGAAAGTCGACTGAACAAGGAAGAGAGTAATAATTTAAATGAAAGTTTTATTATCAATCAATTGTCAGATAAAATAATAGAACAATATGAAGCACGAATAAAAGAGTTGAAAAAAATAATTAAAGATCTAAAAAGGAATGAAGGAGAGTAAATACAAAGAAATTCATTTGTTAACGAAATTTTTTATGGTTTTTTACGAATTATAATTAATTTTTATAAAAACAATTTAGTAACACTTAAATAAAATTTCTATGGTTGGTACTAAAATTATGGAGTTAAGGAAAATTAAAAAGTTATCACAATTTGAATTATCAAACCGATTAGGGATTAGCCTGACAGCATTATGTGATATTGAAAGTGGAAAAAATAAAAAAATAGACTTTTTGTTAATAGATAAGATTTGTAATGAGTTAGATGTAGAGTTTAATTATTTTCTCGAAAACCCAAATCCAAAAGTATTTGATGATAAAAAATTTATGGAACGTTTGACGGAAATTGCGCTACTTAGTGTTTATAGAAAAATAATAAAACAATATGAAGTCGAGATTTTAGAATTGAAGCAGATAATAAAAGATTTAAAAAGAAAACATAAACCATAAATAAAGGCTCCACTTAAAAAAATGAAGCCTTTATTATTATATTGAATTTTGTAATTAACTTTTATAGAAAAACTAATTAGATTCCTTTGTTACTATTTGCATAGTCTCGCGGCTTACTTGTTTTAGTAAAACTACTTTGTTTTCTTCGACAGTTTCGGCAGCTTTATCATCAAAATGACGAATTGTATATAAAGTTACATTTTCGCTGAAATCAACTTTGAACTTTTTAGAAAGAATAGCATTCAAATCATTGAAATTCTCAAATTTATCTTCTACACAAACAGAAAAGCTAATCGCAGAGTTTTGAATTAAATTCACTTTAATTTTAAATTCATGGAATAAAGCAAAAATCTCGCTGATGTTTTCCTCCATGATAAAAGAGAAATCTATCGATGAAAGAGAAATCAAAAGTTGGTTTCTTTTTACGATAAAACAAGGTAAATAAGGCTCTAAATCGACACCTTTAGAAACACTTGTTCCTTTTAGCAATGGGTTTATAAATGATTTTACATACAACGGAATCTCTTTTTTCTGTAAAGGTTGTAATGTTTTAGGGTGAATAACTGTTGCTCCGTAAAAGGCTAATTCGATAGCCTCACGATATGAAATTTGATTAAGCAAACTTGCATTTTCAAAATAACGTGGATCAGCATTCATAACTCCGGGAACGTCTTTCCAGATGGTAACACTTTCGGCATTTAAGCAATAAGCAAAAATTGCTGCAGTATAATCTGAACCTTCACGACCTAAAGTAGTAGTGAAGTTGTTTTCATCGGCACCCAAGAATCCTTGAGTAATGTTCAGCATTTTTCGCTTAACATTATTACCAATATTTTTTTGAGTTAATTCCCAATCAACTTCGGCATCTCTGTAATTAGCGTTGGTTTTTATAAAATTACGAACATCAATCCATTGTGTTTGGATGCCCATAAAGTTCATAAAATGGCTTAAGATAGTAGTCGAAATTAACTCTCCAAAGCTTACAATTTGGTCATAAACAAAGTTGTAATTAGGAGATTTGTTATGAGCAAGGAAATATTCTAACTCCGAAAACAATGCCTTTACAGCAGTAAAAACTTCATGTTTCTCATTTTCGAATAAATCTAATAATATCTGGTTATGGTATTTTTTTACTTCTTGAACAGATGAACTTAACTCAGAAGATTTTTCGAAATAATTCTTTATTACAACCTCAAGAGCGTTTGTGGTTTTTCCCATGGCCGAAACCACAAGCAATACATCTTCATAACCTACTTTTTGTAAAACGTCATAAACGTTTTTAATTCCTTCAGCATCTTTCACTGAGGCACCACCAAATTTGAATACTCTCATTATTTATTATATCTTAATATTATCTGTTGTCTTTTAATTTTTGTTTTTCTCTAAAAAAGTATCTATTCCAGCTTCGTCCATTTGTACAACACGCCATTCTTCGATAATTTTAGCACCAGAATTTTCATAGAATTTAACCGCAGGAGTATTCCAATCGAGTACATTCCATTCAACTCTTTTTACTTTATCCTTTTTGGCCTGCTTCATTATTTCGGAGTATAAAGCAAATCCTAAACCAGATCCACGCATTTTATCTTTTACAATCAAATCCTCTAAATGTATTGTTTTTCCTTTCCAGGTCGAAAATCGGTAATAGTACAAGGCAATCCCCACTATTTCGGCATCTACCTCGGCTACAAATACATGAAAAAGAGGGTTTTCTCCAAAGCCATCACGAACTAAATCACTTTCTGTAATCAAAACAGCGTCTGGTTCTTTCTCGAATATGGCTAGTTCCTGAATCAAGCCTAAAACAGCTTTCATATCATCAGGGTTTCCTTTTCTAATATTCATAAATTCTTATTATTAATGTATTTATATCTAAAATAATGGTTTTTTTGAACTCAATTTTTACTTTTGATTAACAAATATACAATACGGACAAACTAACTAAATAATTTTTAAATCAATTTCACAAAAAAGGCGATATTTGTGACTTCAAAAAAAAAATCTACAACGATATAGTATAATGGAAGAACGCAATAAAACACTAGGAGAGTTTATTATTGAGAACCAAAAAGCATTTCAGTATTCGTCGGGAGAGCTTTCCCGAATTATCAACTCTATACGATTGGCGGCCAAAGTCGTTAATTATAAAGTAAACAAAGCTGGTTTGGTCGACATCGTTGGCGCAGCAGGAGAACAAAACATACAAGGAGAAGATCAGCAAAAACTAGATGTGTATGCAAACGAGGTTTTTATTCAAACCTTAATTAATCGTGAAATTGTTTGCGGAATTGCTTCAGAAGAAAATGATGATTTTATCACTGTTCAAGGAAGTGACAACAGTCATAACAACAAATATGTAGTTTTAATGGATCCTCTTGATGGATCTTCTAATATTGATGTAAATGTTTCTGTAGGAACTATTTTTTCGGTTTATAGAAGAATTACGCCAATAGGAACTCCGGTTACACTCGAAGATTTTTTACAGCCAGGAGTTAATCAAGTTGCGGCTGGATATGTAATTTATGGAACTTCGACTATGTTAGTTTACACAACAGGTCATGGTGTAAATGGATTTACACTGAATCCTGCAATTGGAACATTCTATTTGTCACACCCGAATATGAAATATTCTAAAGATGGAAATATTTACTCTGTAAATGAAGGAAATTATGTTCATTTTCCTCAAGGAGTAAAAGATTATATTAAATATTGCCAGCATGAAGAAGATGATAGACCTTATACTTCAAGATATATCGGAAGTTTAGTTTCCGATTTTCATCGAAATATGATTAAAGGCGGAATTTATTTGTACCCAACAAGTAGCAAAGCGCCAAAAGGAAAGCTTCGTTTATTATACGAATGTAATCCAATGGCATTTGTGGCAGAGCAAGCAGGAGGGAAAGCATCTGATGGTTTTAATAGAATCATGGAAATTAACCCAACCGAATTACACCAACGCGTTCCGTTCTTTTGCGGAAGCTATAATATGGTCGAAAAAGCAGAAGAGTTTATGCTTAAAGCAAAATAGTTAAAAAACAAAACCCGACTAGTAAATAGTCGGGTTTTGTTTTTTTAGTACCAGTTTTAGTTTTCAGTCTCAGTTTTTAGTACCAGTTTGTAAACTGAATACTGCGACTGCAAACTTTTTTAATATTAGTCTCAGTTTTTAGTACCAGTTTGTAAACTGAATACTGCGACTGCAAACTTTTTTAATATTAGTCTCAGTTTTTAGTACCAGTTTGTAAACTGAATACTGCGACTGTAAACTTTTTTAATATTAGTCTCAGTTTTTAGTCTCAGTTAGTAAACTGAATACTGCGACTGAATACTGAATATTTCTATTTATTCATATTTTGCATTTCGAAAGTAAAAGTATCTAAATCTACTTTTTTATCTACTAATGAAAGTGCTTTTGCAATAATGTAGTTTACGTTTCCTGGAGTAAATCCTAGTGCAAGACCAAGTCTTCTTAGCATGATTTCCTGACTATCTCCCATGTGGTGATCTACGTGTACCATACGAGCCAAATCGTATAAACGCTCTAAACGTTGAGAATACAAATAAGGCGCATTTATAGGATGCTTCAATGGATCTGCAAGAATCTCTTTATACTCTTCGTCTGAAATTTCTAATCTAGAAGCTAGCTTGTCTAAAAAAGCTTTTTCTTCCTGATTTGTTTTTCCGTCTGCAAGAGCTACGCGAACAATAGCCGAAAAATGACCTTTATTTCTTAGTTTAAATTCGCTATCAAATAAATCTGAAAATGACATAATTAATTGGTTTTTTGTATCACAAAGATAAATCTATTTTTAAATTATTAATTTTAATTTTCTCATAATTTTTATAATTCAGGAAACTGCAATTTT
>NZ_NCWQ01000049.1:0-48196 GCF_002156885.1 Flavobacterium sp. AJR
TTATAAAAAAGGTATTCAACTAGCAAAATTGATTTTTCAATTATTAAATCACAAACCGTTTGAAAAGGAATTTGGTTTTAAAGATCAGATAAAACGAGCCGTAATTTCTATTACAAACAACATTGCAGAAGGCTCTGAATATAACAATAACAAACAATTGATAAGGTATTTAAAAATTTCAAAAGGAAGTTGTGCAGAAGTAAGAAGTATGTTGATATTATCTCGCGAACTTGGTTTTTGTAACCAAACAGAAATTCAAGAAAGCTATCAAATAAGTATTGAGATTTCACAAAATTTATCAAATTTTATAAAATATCTAAGTACAAAAATTAAAGATTAATTTATAAACACACTGAATTTTTAAATCATTAAATCTTTCAATTTTAAATAAAAAAAATAACAATCATGAACATCCTAGATAAAATAATAGTTGACAAGAAACGTGAAGTCATTCTCAAGAAATCAATAATTCCAGTTTCGCAACTAGAAGCTTCTGTTTTCTTCGAAAGAAAAACTATTTCTTTAAGTCAAAAACTAAAAGTAAGCTCAACAGGAATCATTGCCGAACACAAACGTCGTTCACCATCTAAATCTGTAATAAACCAAAGTTTTACGGTAGAAGAAGTGGTAAAAGGATACGAAAATGCAGGCGCTTGTGGAATTTCGGTTTTAACCGATGGAAAATATTTTGGCGGTTCACTCGATGATTTACTTTTGGCAAGAGCATCGGTAAATATTCCGTTATTGCGAAAAGAATTTATTGTTGATGAATATCAAATTCTAGAAGCCAAAGCTTATGGGGCCGATTTAATTTTGCTTATCGCTGCGGTTTTAACAAGAGAAGAAATCAAGTCATTATCTGAATTCGCAAAAAGCTTAGGATTAGAAGTTTTACTAGAAGTTCATAATCAGGAAGAATTAGAGAAATCGATTATGCCAACGCTGGATATGATTGGGGTTAATAACAGAAACCTAAAAACGTTTGAAGTTAGTCTGGATTTCAGCAAACAATTGGCAGCACAAATTCCTGATGATTTTGTAAAAGTTTCCGAAAGCGGAATCTCCTCTGTCGAAGCCATTAACGAATTAAAACCTTATGGTTACAAAGGTTTCTTAATTGGTGAAAACTTTATGAAAACCGATAACGCAGGACAAGCAGCTATTGACTTTATTAGTCAGCTATAAGCTTTATGCTGTAAGCAATAAGTCTTCTTAACATTACTAATTTAGCTTAAAGCCTAAAGCTTAAAGCTTAAAGCATCAAAAAAATGAAATTAAAAATCTGCGGTATGAAATATCCCGACAATATAACCGAAGTAGGTTCGCTCCTACCCGATTATATGGGATTTATATTCTGGGAGAAATCGGCTAGATATTTTGACGGAATCATTCCCGATTTACCAAAGTCGATTAAGAAAGTTGGTGTTTTTGTGAATCAAAGTCAGGAAGATATTCTAGATAAAATTTCAAAATACAATTTACAAGCCATTCAATTACACGGTCACGAATCGGTTGAATTTTGTCAGGAATTAAAAAATAACATTGATCCTAAAATCGAACTTATCAAAGTGTTTTCTGCCGATGAAAATTTTGATTTTGAAGTATTAAAACCATACGAATCAGTTTGTGATTATTTTCTTTTTGATACCAAAGGAAAATTACCCGGCGGAAACGGAACTGCATTCAATTGGAGCATATTAAACAAATACAATTCGAAAAAACCATTCTTCCTTAGTGGCGGAATCGGAATAGAAGAAGTAGCAACAATAAAAGAGATTTCGAAAACCAATTTACCTATTTATGCCATCGATGTAAACAGTAAATTCGAAATCGAACCAGGATTAAAAGATAAAAACATATTATATAGTTTCAAACAAAACTTGCAACTTTAAACAGTAAAGACGCACCAAATGTATCTCTACGCATAACAATATAAAAAAATAAATCATGTCATACAACGTTAACGAAAAAGGCTATTATGGAGAGTTTGGAGGAGCCTACATTCCAGAAATGTTATATCCAAACGTAGAAGAACTACGCCAGAACTATCTGAAAATTACTGCCGACCCAAGCTTTCAAGCCGAGTTCGATGCACTATTAAAAGATTATGTAGGTCGCCCTACTCCACTATATTTTGCCGAAAGACTTTCGAAAAAATACAATACCAAAATCTACTTAAAAAGAGAAGATTTATGTCATACAGGAGCACATAAAGTAAACAATACAATTGGACAAATTTTGCTTGCAAAACGTCTTGGTAAAAACCGAATTATTGCCGAAACCGGCGCTGGTCAACATGGAGTTGCAACTGCTACAGTTTGTGCATTAATGGGATTGCAATGTATTGTATATATGGGCGAAATCGACATTAAGCGTCAAGCACCAAATGTGGCTCGTATGAAAATGTTAGGTGCCGAAGTTCGTCCGGCACTTTCAGGTTCTAAAACCTTAAAAGATGCTACAAACGAAGCCATTCGCGATTGGATCAATAATCCTGTAGATACCTATTATATCATCGGTTCTGTGGTTGGTCCACATCCTTATCCCGATATGGTAGCTCGTTTTCAGAGTGTAATTTCAGCTGAGATAAAAACTCAATTATTAGAAAAAGAAGGACGCGAAAACCCAGATCACGTTATTGCTTGTGTTGGTGGAGGAAGTAATGCTGCCGGAGCTTTTTACCATTTCTTAGACGAAAAAAACGTAAATATTATTGCTGTCGAAGCAGCAGGTTTAGGAGTTGATTCAGGCGAAAGTGCTGCTACATCGGCATTAGGGAAAATCGGAATCATTCACGGAAGTAAAACATTATTAATGCAAACTCCCGACGGACAAATTACCGAGCCCTATTCTATCTCGGCAGGTTTAGATTACCCAGGAGTTGGACCAATGCATGCCCATTTATTTGCATCTGGCAGAGCCGAATTTATCTCGATTACCGATGATGAAGCAATGCAATTTGGCTTACAATTATCCAAAACCGAAGGAATTATTCCAGCAATCGAAAGCGCACATGCCTTTGCAGTTCTGGAAAAAAAGAAATTTGGACCAGACGAAATTGTAGTTATTAATTTATCAGGTCGTGGCGATAAAGATTTAAATACGTATATCGATTATTTCAAGTTATAGTTGGGCGTTACCGTCAGAAAAAGACGGTCGGGCTTCCCGATAACTATCGGGACGCTATATCTTTTTAAGGCTAAAAAAAAGCCTAAAAAAGGATGTCGCTTTTATCCCTAACGCAAATCGAACATCAGTAGAATTAGTTCCAAAAAAACAATTAAAAATTAAGAATATGAACGGTATAATTCATTATGAAACTTTTATTTTAACGGGATTACTTTTAAATATAACTCCAGGTAATGATACTATTTTCATATTAAGCAGAAGTATGGCACAAGGAAAAAAAGCTGGATTTATGTCTGTATTAGGAATTGCTACAGGCTCCTTAATACACACAATCCTTGCTGCATTTGGACTTTCTATTATTATTGCCAAATCTATACTCGTTTTTAGTATTATTAAATATGCCGGTGCCGCTTACTTATTATATATTGGTTACCAAATGCTCACGGACAAAACTCGACTTAATACAGATGTTTCTTTTTCGGAGAAATCAATTAATCTAAAAAAAATATACAGAGACGGAGTAATAACAAATGTATTGAATCCAAAAGTCGCATTGTTTTTCATTTCGTTTCTACCACAATTTATAGATTCTGGTTTAAAAAATACTATTGTCCCTTTTATAACACTTGGAATAACATTTACAATTACAGGAACAATATGGTGTTTATTTTTAGCGAACTTTTCTTCTATAATTTTTGCAAAACTAAAGTATAACAAGAAACTTTCAAATTATATAAACAAAAGTTGTGGAGCTGTTTTAATAGGTTTAGGAATAAAAGTAGCACTAACAAATAAGAACTAAATAACACAAATTATTAAAATGATATTAGCAGCAGCTCAGACCAAACCAAAACGAGGAGATATAAATTCTAATTTATTAGATCATTATCGTCTTATAGAATTGGCAATAACAAAAAATGCCGATCTAATCGTATTTCCAGAACTATCGATTACAGGTTACGAAAGAGAAAATGCAAGTGAACTTACCTTCACCGAAAATGATACACGCTTAAATCATTTAAAAAAATTAGCAGTAGAAAATAAGATTGTAATTGTAGCTGGAGCACCAATAAAAATTAAGGACGAATTATTTATCGGAGAATTTATCATTTCGCCTGACGATTCGGTTTCTATTTATACCAAACAATTTCTTCATGAAGGCGAAGATGTTTATTATCAATCGTCATTTGATTATAATCCGACAATCGAATTAGAGAATAAAAAAATCTCTTTTGCTATTTGTGCCGATATTGATAATCCGCTGCACCCGAAAAATGCAAGCGAGAATAAAACTGCAATTTATATTGCCAGTATTTTCTTTACGCCAAACGGAATTCCTGTTGCGTATAAAGCGCTACAAGATTACGCCAGCACCTACAAAATGAATGTGCTTATGTCTAACTTTAGTGGTGAATCATGGGGATATCCTTCGGGCGGGAAAAGTGCATTTTGGAATAATAAAGGTGAATTAATCGCTCAAATGAATGATTCGGATGCTGGATTATTGATTGTAAAAAATCAAAATGATACTTGGACAAGTGAGATTGTAAAAATTTAAAAAAATAATGCCACAGATTAAAAGGATTTTCACAGATTAAAGAAAAAGTGAAATAATTTTACAGTAGAAATCAATGATAATTCTTTTAATCTGTGGCAAAAAAAATTAATAATGTACCTAACAGTCCCGAGGCTTCGTGATAAAACTGTTAGACTAAAAAATAAAAAAATGAACAGAATAAATCAAAAACTACAAGAAGATAAAAAGATACTTTCTATCTATTTTTCTGCGGGATATCCTAATCTTAATGACACCGTTCAAATCATTCAGGATTTAGAAAAAAGCGGAATCGACATGATCGAAATCGGATTACCATTTAGTGATCCTTTGGCCGATGGACCAACAATTCAGGCAAGTTCTACTCAGGCATTGCATAACGGAATGACAACTCAGGTTTTATTTAACCAACTAGAAAAAATTCGCGAAAGCGTAACAATCCCGTTGGTAATAATGGGCTATTTTAACCCGATTCTACAATATGGAGTTGAAGAATTTTGCAAAAAATGTGCTGCAATAGGAATCGATGGATTAATTATTCCTGATCTTCCTGTAGATGTTTATGCAGAAGAATACAAAGAGATTTTCGAAAAACACGGCTTAATAAACGTATTCTTAATCACGCCACAAACGTCTGATGAACGTATAAAATTTATTGATAGCGTTTCTAACGGATTTATATACATGGTAAGTTCTGCAAGCGTTACTGGTTCTCAATCTGGTTTTGGTAGCACGCAAGAATCATATTTTAAACGTATTGCCGATATGAACCTTAAAAATCCACAGGTTATTGGTTTTGGGATTAATAATGCTGAAACATTTAATCAGGCAACACAATTTGCAAAAGGAGCCATTATCGGAAGTGCTTTTATCAAACATTTATCTGAAAAAGGAACAGGAAATATTGCTGAGTTTGTAAAGGCTATTAGATAGCATATTAATCTTTTTAATTTTATCTCTCTTTGCGAGCCTGGATTATCTATATAAGGAACGCGGATGACACGGATTTACTAAAGTAAAGACGCGGATAAAAACGGATTTTTTAAAAGGAATAGAAAGAAATCTGTTTTTATCCGCGTTTTCGCCCTGGCGAATCTGCGTCATCCGCGTTCCCTTCGCAAAGAATTAAACACAATTTATTCTGAATAACGTCTATACAAAATGGATTTAGCCTCTCATTACAACAATTTGTTCACAGAATCCTGTGAGAAAATATCGAATGACAATTATGTCATCGATACGCAAATTGATGATTTGAGTGATAACCGTTTAGGAATTACATTATTAATTAGACCTTCAGAAGAGATTAAAAATAGCATTCAACTTTTTTTAAATGAATTAAAAGAAGTTGATGCTTCTCAATATTATTATCCTAATTCGGATATTCATATTACAATACTATCTATTATATCTTGTTATGATGGATTTGATTTAAACAACATTACAATACAAGATTATGTTGCTGTAATTAATAAATGTATTGCTGGTTTAAATAAATCAGTAATTAATTTACACGGAATTACTGCCTCCCCTTCGGCAGTTATGATTCAGGGATTCCCAAGCGATACAAGTATAAACGATTTACGAGATAATCTTCGTACAGCGTTTAAAGAAACTACTCTCGAACAAAGTATCGATAAACGATACTCTTTATTTACTACACATTTAACGGTTGTACGGTTCAGAAAACCTATAAAAAACAAGGATTTATTCTTAAAAACACTACACAAATACCGTGATTATAACTTCGGAAAATTTGAAATAAAAAACCTCGAATTGGTACATAATGATTGGTATCAAAGAGCTGAATTTGTCAAAACTTTATCTGATTTTAAAATCTAATAATTCCTTAAACCCTAAATATTCTATATCGTTATAATTGAGTCAATCTATTAATAATCAATACAATATAACAAAATAAACATTCACTTATAAAGGAATATTTTAGTTAAAATTATGTTAAATAAAAACTAAACGACTGTTTAAATTAAACACTTGTTTAATTTTGTACCCGATTAGAAACTCACTCATGTCACACATCGAATTAAACGAGAAAAAAATTCAAATTCTCAAGGTTGCAGAAAAGCTTTTTTCTGATAAAGGATTTGAAGGAACTTCGATACGAAATATTGCCAAAGAAGCAAAAATTAACATTGCCATGGTGTCGTATTATTTTGGTTCCAAAGAACGATTACTCGAATCGTTGATTATATATCGAACATCGGATCTGAAACTACAATTAGAAAATTTACTACAAGAAGATTTAGAACCTATCGATAAAGTAAATAAGTTAATAGAACTTTATATCAACAAGATTAACTGCAATGGTGGGATTTTCAGAATTATGCATTTTGAATTGACATCTAAAAAAAGAGAAAAAACTTTAAATCACTTTACCGAATTAAAGAAAGGCAATCTTAAATCATTGGAAAGCATTATCCATGAAGGTCAGGAAAAAGGTGTTTTCCGAAAAGATGTTATTATCCCATTAATCACTCCTACTATTCTTGGAACTTTTTTTCATTTCCACATGAATAAAGTCTTCTTCGAAAAAATATTGAATTTAAATACCGAAGCTTTATATAACGATTACATAAAAACACACTTAACAAAACACATTCAACAAACTATAAAAGCCTTACTTGTTTATGAAAATTAATCCAATTATGCTCTTTGGGATTTTCCTAGTCGGAATTTCCTCATTAGAAGCTCAAGAAAAAACGAGTCTTACCCTAGATGATGCTGTACGAATAGCATGGGAGAAGAGTGACGAAGTCACGTTGGCTAACACAAAAGTCAACACTAAAAAGTATGAACTTAGATCTATTAAAAACAACCAATATCCAGATTTAAAAGCTTCTGGACAATACCAAAGATTGGTTGGTGCTGAAGTAGATTTAAAAATGAATCAAGAAAGTGGTTCTGGTTCTGGATCAATGCCAAATCCTGATCAATTAATGTTAGGTCAACTTAGCGCAAGTTTACCAATATTTGCAGGTTTTAAAATTCAGAATAGCATTAAAATATCTGAAAATTTATACCAGGCAGAAATTGCTACTTCATTAAAAACTAAAGAAGACATTGCTTTAAGAGTTGTAAATTACTATGCTGATTTATACAAAGCTCAGAAGACAATTGACCTTTTAAACGAAGATCAAAAACAAGCTAAACAGCGTGTAACTGATTTTATCGAATTGGAAAAAAATGGAATTATTCCGAGAAATGATTTATTGAAATCTCAATTGTTAGTTTCTAAAATCCAATTATCTATAGATGAGGCAAATAAAAATTTAAATATTTTGAATTATTATTTGATAACCTTACTTAAATTAGATCCTACAACTAAGCTTTATGTTAGAGAAAGTGATTTTATCAACTATAAAATGGATAATATCCCTACAAATGAGCAACCTGCTTTAGAGAATCGTAAAGATCTTGAAGCATTACGTTACCAAGAAAAAGCAAGTGAGTCTAACATAAAAATGGCAAAAAGTGCTTACTACCCTTCTGTTTCTTTATTAGGTGGTTATGCTGCTGTAGATGTTAGAAATATTCTTACGGTACAAAACGCAATGAACTTTGGAGTTGGCGTTTCTTACGACCTTAGTGGTATATTAAAAAAAGGAGCTGATATAAAACAAGCGCAAAGCAAAGCAGATGAAGTAAAAAGCTCTGAAGAAATTTTGACAAATTATATTAAAGTCGAAGTACAACAATCTATCGAAAACTATAATCTAGCTGTAAAACAAAGTGCTGTTTATGACTTAGCATTAGAGCAAGCATCTGAAAATTATAGAATCCTGAAAGATAAATTCGACAATGGCCTTGCTGATACCAACGATTTACTTGAAGCTGATGTAGAACATCTTAGTGCCAAAGTAAATACAGCAACATCTAAAGCCGATATCATCCAGAGATATTACGAGATGCTTTCAAAAACAGGACAATTATCACAATCATTCAATCTTACAAAAATATAATCGACAGCCCACATGGAAAAGAAAAAAACAAATACCAAATTTATAATTATACTAGCACTTTTGGTTCTAGTTGGTGGAACTTACGGGATCTACAAATACATG
The DNA here is from genome assembly GCF_002156885.1 of Flavobacterium sp. AJR. NCBI lineage: Bacteria > Pseudomonadati > Bacteroidota > Flavobacteriia > Flavobacteriales > Flavobacteriaceae > Flavobacterium > Flavobacterium sp. AJR. The sequence goes on from NZ_NCWQ01000049.1 coordinate 8,767, forward strand.
CACTCTCTTGCTCACGAAGAAACGGATGATGCTCAAATAGAGAAAAAAATGAATCCAATTATCCCAAGAGTATCGGGATATATTAGTAAGGTTTATGTAAAAGATAATGACTTTGTAAAAAAAGGAGATACTTTATTTACAATCGACAAAAGAGATTACCAATTAAAAATTGATGAAGCTAATGCTGCTTTATTAGGTGCTGAAGGTTCATTTGAGGCTGCAAAAGCAGATATCGGAAGTGCTTTGGCAAACATCTCAGTTTCGGATGCAAATGTAAGATCTGCTAGTGGTAATATCGAAAGTGCTAAAATTAGATTGGTACAAATAACAAATGACTACAACCGTTACAATAACTTGTACAAAAGTCATACGATTACAAAACAACAGTACGAAAAAGCATTAACAGCAAAAGAAGAAGCAGAAAGTCAAGTACGTGTTTTACAACAACAAGAAAAAGCAAGTTCTTACCAAAAATCAGTTATTCAGGCAAAATCTAAAGCTACTGATAAGCAAACTGAAGTTGCTGCTGCAAATATCAAAAAAGCAAAAACATTATTAGATGTTGCACATTTAAACTTGTCTTATACTGTGGTTACTGCAGCAATTGACGGTCAGGTTTCTAAAGTAGATATCCAGCCAGGACAATTAGTTCAACCAGGACAATCTTTATTTTATATCATCAATAACTCTGAAGCTTGGGTTGTAGCTAATTTTAAAGAAACTCAACTTAACAAAATGATTGTTGGTCAAAAAGTAACTTTAAAAGTAGATGCTTATCCTAATCATGAATTTAAAGGAACTCTTACTTCATTTTCTCCAGCAACAGGATCACGTTTTTCTTTACTTCCTCCTGATAATGCAACTGGAAACTTTGTAAAAACAATTCAAAGATTACCTGTAAAAATCAACTTGGACGCTGATAATGATATCGAAAAAGTAAAATTATTGAGACCAGGAATGAACGTGGATGTAGATGTACATATAAAATAAAATTACACTTATCCAGGATTAAATATACTGGAAAGGATTATACATTCATTTTAGAAAAGTATTCTAATACAACAAAATGGTAAAAGTAGAAGATGATTTAGTAGAATATGGCTACAGACGAGTTTTAATTACGATAACCGCAGTACTTTGTGCTTTGCTGGAAATCGTAGATACAACTATCGTAAACGTAGCTTTAACCGACATGAGAGGAAGTCTCGGTGCTACATTAACAGACGTTGCATGGGTTATTACAGCTTATGCTATTGCGAATGTTATTGTAATCCCAATGACGAGTTGGTTGTCACAACAATTTGGAAGACGAAATTATTTTGTAACGTCGATTATAATTTTCACCTTGTCTTCTTTTTTATGTGGTAATGCCTCCAATATTTGGGAACTTATTGCATTCCGATTTATTCAGGGGCTTGGTGGTGGAGCATTATTAGTTACTGCTCAAACCATTATAACCGAGAGTTACCCTATTGCCAAACGAGGAATGGCTCAGGCTATTTACGGAATGGGAGTTATTGTAGGTCCAACTTTAGGCCCGCCTTTGGGAGGATATTTAGTAGATAATTATTCTTGGCCGTATATTTTTTATATCAATATTCCATTAGGGATTATTGCTACAATTTTGGCAATTTCTTTCGTAAGAAGTCCAAAATATGGCGAAAAACTAAAAGCCAATCAAGTCGATTGGTGGGGAATAATATTCTTGGCGTCCTTTATTGGTTCTTTACAATTTGTTTTAGAACACGGACAACAAGACGATTGGTTCAATGATTCATTGATTGTAACATTAAGTGTAGTAACCGTTTTTGGGCTAGTATTATTTATCTGGCGAGAACTCACCTATAAACATCCAATTGTAAATTTGAGTGTACTTAAAGATGGAAATCTCCGTATTGGTACCATAATGTGTTTCATTCTTGGGTTTGGACTTTATGGATCAACATTGATTATCCCGATTTATACACAATCTGTCTTAGGATGGACAGCGACCGATGCCGGATTATTACTTATTCCGGGGTCGATTACAACCGCTTTTATGATGCCTATTATTGGTAAATTAATTCAGAGAGGAGTTCCGCAAGGATATATGGTAGGAGTTGGATTCTTGATTTTCTTTTTCTTCACCTTTATGATGTATAATAATATGACTCCCGACACAGGAGTTGAACATTTATACTGGCCATTAATTTTAAGAGGTATTGGTTTAGGATTACTTTTTGTACCTATAACAACATTATCACTTTCGACCTTACAAGGAAAACATATTGGTGAGGGAGCTGCATTTACAGGAATGATGCGACAATTAGGAGGATCATTTGGTATTGCGATTATCACCACCTTTATTACGCGATTCAGTCAGAAACATCGTGTAGATTTAGTATCTCATTTAGACGCAAGTAAATTTGAAGTACAACAAAGAGTTGCTATACTACAAAAAGGATTTATGTCTAAAGGATTTAGTAGTAATGAAGCTTTAAATAAAGCCTATCAGGTAATCGATTATTCGGTAATGAAACAAAGTACCGTTTTGGCGTACATGGATATATTTATGTACTTAGGTATTATGTTTTTATGCTGTATTCCTATTATCCTTTTGATTAAAAAAGGAAAAAATAAAATCAACCCTGCCGATGCGATGCATTAATAAAGCAGATCTAGAATAAATAATCTTAAGTATTTATATTTAAAGCCGTTGCGAAAGTTTTTTCGCAACGGCTTTTTATTTTCACGTACATTATTTAGGATAAAAAACTATCTTTATTATTAAATACGAACCACATAATATAAAACTTTCTTACGAATAATTATGCTGTATTACCAAACACAATAAAGATTTATTTCATTGCGAAATAATATTTATAGAGTATATTTGCACTTGCTTTTTAGCAGCAATAAAAACAAAAAAATAGTTAAGTTATGGTTTATAAATTTAGAGTAATTCTAGATGCAGAAGAAGATATTTTTAGAGATATAGCAATTCTTGAAGAAGATACTTTAGAAGATTTACACAACGCCATCTTCAATTCTTTTGGTTTTGACGGAATGGAAGTAGCTTCATTTTATACCTGCGATGAAACTTGGAATCAAGAAGATGAAATTCCACTTTTTGATACCGGAGATGTTCCTGGCGAACAAAAAACAATGAGTGATTATACTTTATCAGATATACTAGATAAAGAAAACACTAAGATTATATATGTCTACGATTTTATCCATATGTGGACATTTTTGGTTGAACTAGCTGCAGTAGAAGACCAAGTTGCTGGTAATCTTTATCCAGAAACACTTTTCTCTCATGGTGAAATGCCAGACGATTCAGGAGAAAAAAACTTCGAAGCAGATATGCATGATGATATCTATGGCGAATTTGAAGATGATTTAGACGAAGACGATTTAGATATGTTCGAAGGAGACGATAGTTTCGAAGATTATGGATTTGAAGAGAATTGGAATTAATTTTTTTTTAGAGGTTCAAAGGTTCTGAGTAGCAAAGGTTCAAAGGTTTTTTAAAATCTTATATTTTAAAACAAAATAAGAATATTCTTGCTTTATATTTGCTTTTTTAAATATAAAACATATGAATACTTTTAGAGACCTTTTGATTTGGCAAAAATCAATGACTTTAGTTACCGAAATCTATCAATTTACAAATTCATTTCCCAAAGAAGAAATATATAGCCTAACTTCACAAATTCGTAGAAGTTCAATATCAATACCGAGTAATATAGCTGAAGGATACGGTAGAGACGGAAATAATGATTATTTACGTTTTTTAAATATCTCTATTTCATCATTATTCGAAATGCAAACTCAGCTTGAAATTTCTTTCAATCTAAAATACATAAACGAAATTCAATTTAATAAAATAAACGGAGACAGTAGAGAAATAGAACGAATGTTAAGTGCTTTTATTCGAAAAATAAAACAACGAAACTAAACCTTTGAACCTTTGCCACTCAGAACCTTTGTACCTTAAGACATATGATAAACCTTTTCAACACCCACATCGACACGCTTGCGATTCACCGCGTAGGAAACAAGAGCAGAAACGAAGCTATTTTTTTATCAGACCAGCCATTTAATTTAAATGACGAAATCGTTCCTCTGATAAAAGAATACTTTTTCAAGCCTTTTAGAGAGAAAGAAGAAAACTATTATCAGTTTGCACACGAAGTCGATTTGGATTATAACGACATGTTTAAATATGCTACTGAGATTTTTGACAATCCAGGAAATTTACAGGAAGTTTCAAAAAGAATTACGACACATTTATACGAGCAATCAAACCACCCGCACATTAAAAACGGTGAGGTTTATGTAACGTATTTAACCAATTTAAGTATCGATAATAATGTTGTTGATGCAATTGGAATTTTTAAAAGCGAATTACAAGCAGACTTTTTACAATTTGAAGAAAAAGACAGCAACCTTGAAATGATTTTGCAACAAGGTATCAACCTTAATAAATTAGACAAAGGGTGTTTGATTTTTAATTATAAAAAAGACGAAGGGTATAAAATCCTAACTGTAGATAGCAACCGTTATGACGCACGTTACTGGTTAGAGCACTTTTTATCTGTAGATGCCTTTGAAGATGAAAACTTCATCACCAAGAAATACTTAAAATTCTGTCAGAGCTTTGCAAAAGATGTAGTATTGCCAGCAGAAGATAAAAAAGAAGAAGTAATGTTTATGAACCGTTCTGTGAATTATTTTGCAAAGAACGATCAGTTTGAAGAGCAAAATTTCCTAAACGAAGTATTAGACAATCCAGATTTAATTCCTGAATTTAAAAACTACAAAGTTGATAAAGGAGAGAAATACAGTATCGAAGATATTACAACCTTCCCTATTGCCAACTCTGCAGTTTCTGATGCAAGAAAATCAATCAAAAACGTTATCAACTTAGACACTCATATACAAATCAAGATGGATTTTATTAATCCTGAAAGTGCCGAAAAATTTGTAGAAAAAGGTTGGGATGAAGAAAAACAAATGTATTATTACTTAGTTTATTTCAACAAAGAAGAGAAGAGTTAATATTAATTCTTATTCAATTTCACACTTACTCAAAATCAAAGCCTCAACTACCATAGTTGAGGCTTTTTTTATAAAAATAAAGGCAAAAATAAAGGGCTTAGATTCTGTTTATTAGTAATTTTGTATACTAATAAATAATACTCCTATGAAATATCATTTATTCAACGAAAGCCCTTTTAAAACTCTAATCTCATTTCATAAAATTATTGAAGTTTTAGAGCAAATTGCACAATCAGATATCGATTATCGTTCTAATTATGCCAAGGCGCTTTTGAAAGAAGTAGAGAACTTTCCTGAATTTAGAACAGGAATTGAAGATTTCTCAGTGATTAAAAAGAATGAAACTTTAATCAGTCATTTATTAGCCGATTTATTCCCAACAGCATTAACCAATAATGAAATTAAAGCTGTTACGGTACCATTTCAGAACTTCACATTCAATTATACCGAAAGATTCAAAAAGATACTTAAAGACGCAGGTACAAATTTTGACGTAACCATACGCGACTTTGATGAACAAGAATTTTATATAACTAATTGTTGCCTAATTTTGGGAGTTTACTACAAACAAAATATAGACTTTAATAAACCTTTCTTTTATGATATTCCAGATGCTAACGGAATCATAAATCATTATCGTATTTTGTATAATGCTGATTTCATGGAAATCATTCCTTCTGATAATGCTCCAAAACTAACACAAGAAGACATCGATCTATTGATTGACAATTACGATGATATTGCTTTGTGGAAAGAGAAATTTCCTGTTGGGAGCTGGACTCTAAAAGGTTTTGGTATTATTGTTTTATTTGATGCTACTACAGAGAATGCTATTTCTAATTTTAAAAGTAATCTATTAAAATCTGATGCAAAAACTGTTGCAACCGACGAAATCATAACAAGCATCTTCAAATCAATCTTTAAGGTTCCTAATTTAAAAGTAGGTTTCATCATTTATAATCCTGAAGAAGAAAAATTTATTAGACCGATGAAGTTTGAAAATAAACTGCAAAGTTTTTTACTTTCAAAAGATCAGGAAATAGATTGTAAAAATGCTTTTTTTGGATGTTCATTTGAAAATCTATTAAGTAAAAAAGAACCTCTTGTAATTTCTAATGTCAAAAAATTTATTGAGGAATCAGAAAATAAAAAACTTGGAGAACATTTACTAAAACAAAACATAAACAGTTGTGTTTTTGCACCAATTATAAAAGATGGTCATTTATTGGGCGTTGTCGAATTGGTTTCATCTGACCCAAGAGTGCTTAATTCAATAAATGCAAACAAACTAAACTTGGTAATCCCCTATTTAGTCGATACTATTGAAAGATACAATATCGATATGCAACACCAGATAGAAGCAGTAATTCAAAGAGAATACACTACTATCCACCCGAGTGTTTATTGGAAATTTAGAAAAGAATCCGAAAAATATTTCCAAAACAGCAATCAGACAAAAGATTATATTTTTAAAGAAATTGTCTTTAAAGAAGTTTTTCCTTTATACGGACAAATTGACATTAAAGGTTCATCGGAACACCGAAATGAAACAGTAAAATGCGATTTGAAAAATCAATTAGAAATGTTACTGGAAATCTTTGAAAATCAAAAAGAAAATTCAAATCTAATTCTTCTGGAGCAACGCAAGTTCGAATTACATTCCCTTCTGGAAGAACTTGATTCGCCATTAAAAGCAGATTCTGAACAACACATTCAGCGATATATTGAAGACGAAATACATCCGATTTTAAAAAATACTAAAAGCAATTCTAAAGCAGAAAAACTTGAACAAAAATACTTTGAAAGTCTAGACGAAAAAACGGGTTTATTTTATCAGGAAAGAAAGAAATTTGATAATGCAATGTCTATTATCAATAAAAAACTTGCTGCCATTCTTGACAAAAAACAAATTGAAGCACAACAAATATATCCGCATTATTACGAACGTTTCAAAACGGATGGTGTTGAGCACAATTTGTACATAGGAGCTTCTATTGCACCTACAAAACCATTTGATGTCATGTATCTGCATAATTTAAGATTGTGGCAGTTACAAACATTATGCGAAATGGAACTAGAGCATCATCAGCTTAAAACTTCATTGCCATATGACCTTGATGTTACCTCGTTAATTTTGGTCTTTAGCTCCCCTATTTCTATCCGTTTTAGAATGGACGAAAAACGTTTTGATGTGGACGGAACTTATAATGCACGATATGAAGTTGTAAAGAAACGTATAGACAAAGCACACATCAAGGATAGTAAAGAGCGTATTACCGAAAAAGAAAAAATAACAATTGTATATTCTCATAATAGTGAAGAAGCAGAGTATTTAAAATACATTAAATACCTACAATTCAAGAAAATTCTAGAACCTCAAATAGAACAATTTGAGGTAGAAGATTTACAAGGTGTATCTGGTCTAAGAGCTATTCGGGTGAAAGTGGTAAACAACGTACCAGCTGCTCTAAAAATCACATATCAAGATTTATTAGATGAATTAAAATAAACCACTATTGACCAAAAGTCCAAGATTTGGTTGGCAGACTCAAAGTCTGCAAGGCTACAGTACCTATTTATTAACCACAAATTAGCGCTAATTAATTTGTGAAAATTTGTGTAATTTGTGGCTAAAATATTTTTTTTAGAAGCTAAAGCGAAATGCACTAAAGCACATAGTTTTAAACTATATATGAGACCAATAAACCTAAAGCGTTCTAAAAGCAATAACGAATGCTAAGACTGTAATGATAATACCAATCATAAAAAGATTGTATGCAACTCTTAGCAAGCGGTATTTTCTTTCGAGTACAACTCCTAGATAATATAAATCTTTGATCATTGTACCGTATAGATAATCTTTGTCTTTCATCATTTCATTCATTGCCCACTCATACTCGTGTAAAGGCATTTTGTAAAAATTTCCGAAGAACAATAAATTGATTTTTTTTGCTTCGATATCTTCACGCGTAAAAACTCCAGTTGTAACTTTTGGTCTTGTCGAGAGTATGGCAAAAATTATAGTAATAACACTAGATATCAACATTATAAAAGTGGGAATTACTAAATGTGCATTCTTAGGGCTATCTAATTTGGGAATAATTGTAGAAAGTGCTATCGAAATAATAATAGCATTTACAGACAAAAGAATATTGGCTTTGCTATCGGCAATACCACTTAATCGGGTATGATTACCAAGTGTTACTCTAAAAAGAGTATCAATTCCTCTATCAGGTTTTTCTAATTTATTTTTCTTCTTTTTAGTTACTTCTCCAAACTCTTCGCTAATTTTCGATTCTTGCTTATCCATTTTTTTATGAATCTTTTTTAAATTTTTTTCTTTCAAAGGTTGCCATTTTTCTTTGGCATAATCAGTATAAAAATGATGTTTATTTTCTAAAAAGTCCAAATTTACGATTGCCCATTCTTCATCCGAAAATACTTTATTTTCAGTATTTTGCCACTCCATTCTTAAACATTCACAACTGCTAACATACTCGCTGGTTGTAATATGAACGTAATCAGCATCTTTTATAATTTTTTCTAAATGAGTATTAGGCTCATAACATTTTGTAGTTGCTGCTATTAAATCTGAAACATTTTTGATAAACTCAAGAGATTTATTTTTATCACTTAAAAAATCGGTTACTATTCTTACACTCTCTTTTTCATGATTGTTATTACCTTTAATATACCCCGTATCATGAAACCAAGCCGCAACCAAAAGCACCTCTTTATCATCTACCCCTACATTTTCATTGGCACACAGCTCTTTAACAGCATTTACAACATTCGTTGTGTGGTTAAAATTATGGTATGAATATAAAATAGAAAGTTTATCTTTGAGTAAGTTATAAACAAAATCTTCGGACTGCTCTAATAGGGTCATAAACATATTTTTATACTACTAAATTATGAAATTGTTTTCGGATAATCATTTTATAAATAAGATTAACGCTTATTTAATTGGAATTTCAGGTTTATTTTTAATTCAATCTTGTGCAACACATCACGCCCAATTAGGTAAAGATGTCAAAAATCCTATTTCACAAAACGCATTAGATACTTCAAAAATTGCCCATACTTTATATTTAGTTGGAGATGCAGGAAATGCTGACGAAGAACAAGCGCAACAAACGCTTGAGCTTTTGCATAAAAGACTTCAAAATTCAAATACAAACTCAACCCTTTTATTTTTGGGCGATAATATTTACCCTAAAGGTTTTCCTAATACTGACAATCCTGAAGCAAAAGCTCTCGCCGAAAAAAAACTAACAAACCAGCTAGAATTAACTAAAGGTTACAAAGGAAAAACAATCTTTATTCCTGGTAATCACGATTGGTATAGTGGAATTAAAGGAATGGAACGTCAATCAAAATTTGTGACTACCTACCTAAACGATAAAAAAGCATTCTTGCCACAAAAAACTTGTGCTATCGAAGAATTAAAAATCAATAAAAAAACTACATTAATTGTTATAGATAGCCAGTGGTTTCTGGAAGATTGGGATGATAATCCAACTATCAATGACAATTGCGACATTAAAACTCGTGAAGCCTTTTTTGATGAACTGGAAAGTATCTTAAATAAAAATCAAGACAAAACTGTTCTTATTGCAGTTCATCACCCTTTAATGAGTAATGGTACACATGGAGGTCAATTTTCTTTAGAAAAACAATTATTCCCTTTAGAACAAAAGATTCCACTACCAGTAATTGGTTCAGTAATAAACTTAATCCGAAAAACATCCGGAGTAAGCCCGCAAGACATCCAAAATAAAACTTATACACAGTTTATAAAAAGAGTAAAAACGCTTTTACAAAGTCAAGATAATGTAATTGTAATTTCTGGTCATGACCATAACCTACAATACATTAACAATAGTAGTATTAAGCAAATTATAAGTGGTGCAGGTTCAAAATCTGAAGCTGCAAAAGCTGTATTCCCTAATGATTTTTCATACGGCGGAAATGGTTATGCCACATTGTCTCTTTATAAAAATGGAGATACAAGACTTGCTTTTTTCGGTAACGAGAACAATAAAGAAAAGCTCTTGTTTGATCAGAATATTATAACAGTAAAAGATACTGTTTACCATGAGAATCTGCCAAGTAAGTTTAATGCAATTACCAAAGCTTCTATTTACTCGCCTGAAATGACTAAAAAAAGTATATTTCATAAATTCTTATTTGGGAAACATTACAGAAAATATTACAGCATGCCAATTGATGCTAAAACAGTTTCTTTAGATACTCTTTTTGGAGGTATAAAACCAAAACGCGAAGGCGGAGGACATCAATCTAAATCTTTACGAATTGTAGATAAAGACGGTAAAGAATATGTAATGCGTGCTCTGAAAAAAAGTGCTTCCCGTTTTATACAAGCCGTAGCATTTAAGGATCAATTTGTCGAAAATCAATTTGATAAAACCTATGCCGAGAACTTTCTATTCGACTTTTATACCACTTCTCACCCATATACTCCATTTGCAGTAGGTAATCTGGCAGATAAAATAGGTGTTTCTCATACAAATCCCGAATTATATTACATCCCTAAGCAAGAAACACTTAAAGGGTATAATTATAATTTTGGAGATGAATTATACATGGTCGAAGAACGCCCATCTAGTAGTCAGATAACTCAAAAAACTTTTGGTAATCCACTGGATATTATCAGTACCGATGATGTAATGAAAAATCTTCATAAGGATGAAAAATATACCATCGACGAAAAAGAATACATAAAAGCAAGATTATTTGATATGCTTATTGGCGATTGGGACAGACATAATGATCAATGGCGTTGGGGCGAATATCATCAAGGTGATAAAATAGTTTACAAACCAATTCCCAGAGATAGAGATCAGGCTTTTACAAAATATGATGGAGCATTACTTTCTCTTTTAATGCATATGCCTGCATTACGCCATATGCAAACGTTTAAAGATGATATTAAAAATGTAAAATGGTTTAATCGTGAACCTTATCCACAAGACATTGCTTTCCTTAAAACGGCTCATGAAAAAGACTGGATTGATCAAGCCAAATACATTCAGGAGAATCTTAGCGATGCCGATATTGATGCAGCTTTTAATAATTTACCGAAAGAAGTACAAGATGGAACTATTACTGACATTAAACGCAAATTAAAACTACGAAAAAAAGAACTTCAAAAATATGCGACTGAATATTATAAGGTTTTAGAAAAAACTGTTTTAATAGTTGGAACCGATAAAAAAGATAAATTTATAATCACGCATAAAGCAAAAAACAAACTCGATGTAGATGTATATCGCATCAAGAAAACAGGAGAAGAATTTCTTTATACCAAAAATTTCACTGCAGGAAAAACCAAAAATCTTTGGATTTACGGATTAGATGATGATGATGTTTTTGAAGTAAAAGGAGATTTTAATTCTCGAATAAATATTCGTTTAATCGGCGGACAAAATAATGATACCTATGCTGTAACTAACGGAAAAAGGGTGAAAATTTATGATTTTAAATCAAAAAACAATACATACGATTTAGATTCCAAAACCAAAACAGTACTTACAGATGATTATGATACAAATCTTTATGACTATCAAAAAGTAAAATACAATGCTTTCTCTGGTTTGCCTTTTGGTGGTTATAATCCAGATGACGGGGTAAAACTGGGTATTATTGCAAACTATACTGTAAACAGATTCAAGCAAAATCCATATACACAAAAACACATATTAAAGGCTAATTACTTTTTTGCAACCAATGGGTACGAACTTATTTATGATGGGCATTTTCCTAAAGTTTTAGGCAAATGGGATTTTGATATCCAATCGATTTTAACCAGTCCTAACTTTACGATTAACTATTTTGGTTATGGTAATGAAACTGTTAATAATGATGAGGATTTAGGTATGGATTATAACCGTGTTCGTATGCGAGCTCTAAAAGTAACTCCATCTATTAAAAAGGTTGGTAAATATGGTAGTGAAATAAACTTCGCTACAACATTCGAAAAAATCAGAATAGAAGAAACCTCTGGAAGATTTATAAATGTTCCCGGAGCTGCAAATCCTGATGTTTTCCAAAGTCAGCAATTTGCTGGAGCAACAGTAAAATATAGTTTTGAAAATTACGATTTACAATCATTCCCATCTATGGGATTTGGATTTTCGGTAGCCGGAAGCTGGAAAATGAATCTGGATGATAGCAAACAAAATTTCCCAACTTTAGAAAGTAAAATCAACTTTAATCACAAAATTGATTCTAATGGTAAATTTGTTTTTGCAACTATTATTAAATCAAAAATTCTCTTTAATAATAATTTCGATTTTTATCAAGGAGCAACTTTGGGCGGAGATTACGATTTAAGAGGTTACAGAAACCAACGTTTTTTAGGAAACCAATCTTTTTATCAAAGTAGCGATATCCGTTGGAATTTAGGAAAAATAAGAAAAAGCATTTTACCTATGTCTTACGGGATTCTTGGCGGATTTGATTATGGTCGTGTTTGGGTTACAGGAGAAGATTCTAACAAGTGGCACCAATCCTTTGGAGGCGGTTTATGGCTCAACGGATTGGATGTGATCACTGCTAGACTTACTTATTTTAAAAGTGTAGACGAAAGAGCTAGAATTGCGTTTGGTATAGGGTTTGGGTTTTAATTATTTTTTAAAACTATACTCATATACCTTACCTCCTATTTTTTTTGTTTTTTCATCGGCTATTAATAACGTTTTATTATCCTTAAAGGCAACAGCTTCTTTTTGAGAAAAATGATCTAGATCAATTTCTGTTTGTGTTCCTTTAAGGAAATTATCTCCTTGAAAACCTTGAAAAAGTATTACTTTATCATGACATAAGATAACTACTTTTTTAGCATCTGGACTAATTGCAGCACTAGTAATTGCACAATGATTGTAATTACTACATGTTTTAAACTTGCCTATCAAAGTCGCTTTTTGCTTTCCAGCCGCATTTGGTATTTTATAAATGGAAGCAGTTCCGTCAAAATTCTTGCTTCTGTTTTTAGTAAATAGATAGAAGTTATTGTTAAATTCGAAAAAACCTTCGACATCGTAAAACATTTCGGATTTCTTAGGAGGAAAATCTTTTTGTTCAGGATATGCAAATGAAATTTTATAACTAGAAACAGCATTTTCTTTTCCTAAAGCCGATTTATCGATTTTATAAATACATAAATCTTTACGAATGTTATCGTTGTTTCCAAAATCGCCAATGTATAAATTCCCTGCTTTATCTTTGGTAATATCTTCCCAATCTACATTTGTTGCATTTGTAATAGTTACCGTTTTTGCTATTTCGCCTTGAGCGTTTAATCCATAAATTTCATTAGCATTACCACTATCTTCTAATGTCCAAAGTGTACTATTTTCAGAAGAATAAATTATTCCTGAAACTTCTTTTAATTTTTTAGGCAAAGAATATAATGTTTTTAATACAGTAGAATCTTGCTGACAAGCCAACAAAATAAATGCAACAATAATTGAGATATAATTTTTCATATAATAAGTAATTTAAGATTCTAGATTAAATTAGTGTTTTTAAAATTCCTAGTGATAAAACCAAATGCAGCCGACATAATATGCCCCATTGATTTTGCATTTTTAAAATTCAAATCATTAGTATAACGATACAATTCCATTTTTAGTTGATTCAAATTTGCTTCAGGCGAAATATTATCTTCGCACATAATATGCAATAATTTTTTGATTCTGTTATCTGCCGAGTGAATACGCTTGGCCAAAATAGCCCGCTCTTCATCTTTATACTGAACAATTGAACGCTCTTCCAATTTATCTTTAACTAACAAAATCATTGGGTAATTCTCCTTGAAAAACTGAGGACGATAAACTTTAAAATTCCCTTCGTAACATTGCTGATCAAAATCGATTGGGCGAATTTTATATACTACTTGGTCAAAATCATGAATTGGGACAATTACATAATTATATGCCCGCATATCTCCCAAAAGCCTAATCATACAACGCTCATTAAACTTCACAAACTCTTTGGCGATTTGAGATTTTTCGGTTTCCGTACAATTTTTAAGCAATGTGCTCATAAAAATATCTCCAGGAATACCAATTATATGTTCCTCGATTAAAGTGTCTTTATAAACCAAAAAATTTATTTTATCCGGGGATAATATTTCTTCTAATTCAAGACCATAGATTCGAGAAGCATCTGCCTTTTTTATATAAAAATGCACATAATTATCATTTAAAATATTTCGTACTTTAATCCTGAAAGGCTTCGAATTTCCAAACGTACAGTAATCTATCGCATCTACATTTAAGAACTGAATAATATCAGTATTACCATCGGAATGCAAAAGAGAGTAGATTTTTTTTAGATTTAAATCAATTTCATTTCTTTCAAACTCATTATAATAAACCCGAATCCACAAAGTATCTTTATCATTTTTATCATACACCGTTATAGATCCGGAAAACCGCAATAAGTCATCATAAAAAACCGAAACTTTTGAGATTCGTTCATAACGCTCTAAATAATCCAAAAGCGAATTTGTTAATGGATAAGATGGTTTTTTAAAAAACATTAAAGGCTCACTCATTTTGAATATATTTGATACAAATTTACATTAAATAAAAATTGAACAGTAACAAAAACTAAACTCACACGTCTTACTAAAAACTAAAACCTCAAATAATTTTGGAAACAATACTCACAATACAGAACCTTCATAAAAGATATGGGCGTATTCAGGCCCTTAAAGATATTTCTTTTGAGATTCAAAAAGGCCGCGTTTATGGAATTCTAGGTCCTAACGGAAGCGGAAAATCTACCACTTTAGGAATTGTTTTAAATGTTGTAAACAAAACTTCTGGTCAATACAGTTGGTTTGGTGGACAAGTGCAAACTCATGAAGCATTAAAAAAAGTAGGAGCTATTATCGAAAGACCTAATTTTTATCCATACATGACTGCCGAAGAAAACCTGAAATTGGTTTGTAAAATTAAGAGTATCGATTATTCTAAGATAAACGAAAAATTAGAGTTGGTAGGTTTAAACGAAAGAAAAAACAGCAAGTTCAGTACTTTTTCGTTAGGAATGAAACAACGTCTGGCTATTGCATCGGCTTTATTAAATGACCCTGAGATATTAATTCTGGATGAACCTACTAACGGTTTAGATCCGCAGGGAATTCATCAGATTCGTGATATTATCAAAAAAATAGCTTCACAAGGCACAACAATTTTACTTGCTTCCCACTTATTAGATGAGGTCGAAAAAGTATGTTCTCATGTTGTTGTTTTAAGAAAAGGCGAAATTTTATATTCTGGTCCTGTTGGCGGAATGTCAGCAAATGAAGGCTTCTTTGAGGTTCAATCAGACGATACTGAAAAATTAATTTCTGTAATCGAAACTCACCCTGCAGTAGACCGTGTTGCTAAGGAAGAAGGAAAAGTTTTAGTTTACTTAAAAAATGATTTAAGCGCAACAGACTTAAATAAATTTTTATTTTCACAAAACATTACTCTAAGTCATTTAGTAAAACGTAAAAATAGTTTAGAAGAACAATTCCTAGAACTAACCAATAACGCTTCTGCAAAAAATAATTAAACCATGAACAGACTTCTCTCTATAGAACTACAAAAAATCTGGAAAAATAAAGCCAGTCGTATATTAACATTAGCCTATTTTATCCTTCTTTCATTTATCGCATTAATTGCCTCAATAAAATTTGATTTAGGTGTTTTTAAATTTCATTTGGCCGAAATGGGAATTTTTAATTTTCCTTTTATTTGGCATTTCAACACTTACATTGCAGCTTGGTTAAAGTTTTTCTTAGCAATTGTAATCGTATCTATGATGGCCAATGAGTATAGTTACGGGACTTTAAAACAAAATCTTATCGATGGATTAAGCAAGAAAGAATTTATTTTATCAAAATTTCTAACAGTAGTTTTATTTGCTTTTTGCTCAACCGTTTTTGTATTTATAATGAGCTTAATACTTGGATTATGCTTTTCTTCTTATACTGAAATTGGAATCATATTTTCAGGAATGGAATATCTTTTGGCCTTTTTTGTAAAACTAACAGGCTTCTTTTCTTTCTGTTTATTTTTAGGCATATTAGTAAAACGTTCAGCATTCGCTTTAGGATTCCTGCTAGTTTGGAGTATTCTAGAAGGTATTTTAAAAACTGTGTTTGCTTTTATACTCTTTCCTGGAAGCAAAATTGCTGATTATTTAATTAGATTACTTCCTCTAGAAGCTATGTCTAATTTAATTATTGAGCCATTTTCCCGATTATCAGTTATAAAAAGCATTGGAGAACAGATAGGTGTTGAAAACACAAAAAACTATAGTGTAGACTATATTTCGGTTATAATTGTTCTAATCTGGACGTTACTATTTGTTTTCTTCTCTTATAAACTACTAAAGAGTCGAGATTTGTAGTATATTTGCTATATTTTTAGCAAATCATGGAATCAAAAAAATTAATAATAGCGAGTTTATTTATATTTTGCTTTGGAATAAAAGCCAATGCACAATACATAACTGTTGATGATACAAAGACCGCACAAGACTTAGTAGAAAGAGTATTAGTTAATAGTTCTTGTGCGACTACATCGGATCCTAAAGCATCGGGAGATAATTATACTACTGGAAGAAAAAGTTATGCTTACTTTACTGCTGGTACAAGTGACTTCCCTTTTAAAGATGGTGTCCTACTTAGTACCGGAACTAGCCGAAACTCTGTGGGGCCTTTTAACAAAAGTAATGGTGGTAACTCAAGCCCCTTGTGGGCGGGAGATACAGATTTAAATCAGGCATTGGGTATAACTACCTCCATAAATGCTACCGTTTTAGAATTTGATTTCACACCATTAACAAACTTCATAAGCTTCAACTATATTTTTGCTTCAGATGAGTACCAATCTTACTACCCATGTGAATATTCAGATGGATTTGCCTTTCTTATAAAAGAAGCTGGTAGTACAGACCCCTATAAAAACTTAGCAGTGTTACCAAACACCGATTTTCCTGTTTCATCTACTACAGTTCACCCAAAAATAGATCCTGCCGAGGGAAGAAAAGGATGCCCTCCTGAAAATGACAAATACTTTAATGGATACAACTCAACAAATCCTATTTCCAGCCCTGTAAATTATGCTGCACAAACTGTTGTAATGAAGTCAGAAAGCGATGTAATTGCTGGGAAGACATATCATATAAAATTAGTAATTGCCGATGATAGAAACATATATTATGATTCTGCTATTTTTCTTGAGGCCGGTAGTTTTACTTCTAAAATCAACTTGGGTATAGATCGAGATTCAAGCACAGACAATCCTGTATGTTATGGCGAAGAAGTAATACTAGACACAAAACTTGGTTCGCCTGCTGGAACAAACTACGCTTACGAATGGTATAAAGATGGTATAAAAGATGCTGCCGCAACTGGCCCTACCTACACCGTTAAAGAGGGTGGAACATATAGAGTAAATGTCCTTATGCATCCAACAACCTGTGAAGCTGATTCCGAAATAAAAATAGAATATGCTCCAGAAATTGTAGTTACTAATAGCACATTGGTTCAATGCGACATAGACACTGATGGGTTTACAACCTTTAATTTAAGCAAAGCGGATGCACTAATAAAGAACAATGACCCAAAGGTAACTGTTGTATATTATGAATCATTATCTGATGCAGAGGCCAAACTAAATCCAATTCTCAATCCTACAAATTACACCAACACACAACATATTGATGCGCTACCAGCTAATGGAGTAGATCAACAAATTCTTTATGCAAGAGTCGAAAACAAATATGGTTGTAGTAAATATGCCGAACTTTCTTTAAAAATTGCTGGTAACATTGTACTCTCTCCACCTCCTATTGAAGTATGTGATCAAGATACTGATGGGATATATGAATTTAATTTAAACACACAGGTTACCCCACAGCTTTTAATTGGATTGCCTACCGGATTATTGGTCAATTATTATTTGAGTAGCAACAATGCTATCACTGAAACAAATCCTTTACCGAATAATTTTAAAAACACAATCCCTTTTGGTCAAACCATATATGCCCGCATCCTTAATGGCCCTGATTGTTATGCTGTAACTCCAATAGAATTGATAGTACATGTATTTGATCCCATTAATTTTGGTGATGAAACTGAGTATTTATGCAAAAACGCTACAATCTATTTATCTGTAGCAAATGGATTTGAAACTTATCAATGGAATGGTCCATCAGGCCCAATATCTACCTCTGCATCTATTCCGGTAAACACCCCAGGTAATTACTCTGTAACAGTATCAGATATAAATGGATGTTTGAAAACGAAGAAGTTTAAAGTCATAGCTTCTGATGTAGCAGTAATTACAGGAACACAAGTCAAAGATTTTTCTGCAAATGAAAATTCAGTTTTAATAGAATATACAGGGATAGGAAATTATGAATTCTCATTAGACGGAGAAAACTATCAAGCTGAGCCTTTATTCAAAGGTACTCCTGCGGGGATTTACAATGCCTTTGCAAGAGATAAAAATGGCTGCGGAACAACAATGTCTGCTCCTTTTTACGTTCTTGACTACCCAAGATTCTTCACTCCTAACGGAGATGGATATAATGATACCTGGAGAGTTAAGTATCTAGAACATTTACCTGACTATACTATTTCTATTTTTGATCGTTATGGTAAATTATTAAAACAAATGAATACCCTTAGCATGGGATGGGATGGAACTTACGGAGGTCGCCAACTACCATCAGATGATTATTGGTTTACATTGAAATTTGTAGATGGAAAAGAAGTTAAGGGACACTTTAGTTTAAAGAGGTAAAAAAAAGAAGGGAAATTCCAATCAAAAAATTCCAAATTCCAATATCTTAATCAAGTATTAAATTCTAAATTCCAAAAACTTTTTAATCAAAAAAAATCCCAAACTCCTTAATTGGAATTTGGGATTTTTATATTGAAATTTAAATCTTTTAGATTTTAAATCTTTTTCTATCAGTTTCAGTCAAATAGATTTTTCTCAAACGAATAGATTTTGGAGTTACCTCTACATATTCATCTTTTTGAATGTACTCTAAAGCTTCCTCTAATGAGAAAATAATTGGAGGGATGATTCTTGCTTTTTCATCATTTCCAGATGAACGAACGTTAGATTGTTTTTTCTCTTTAGTTACGTTCACACACATATCATCAGCACGAGAGTTTTCTCCAATTACCTGACCTTCGTAAATTTCAGCATTTGGTTCAACAAAAAACTTACCACGATCTTGTAATTTATCGATAGAATAAGGAATAGCTTTTCCTTTTTCCATAGAAATCAATGAACCTTTGTTACGTCCAGCAATTTCTCCTTTGTAAGGCTCATATCCAATAAAACGGTGAGACATAATAGCTTCACCAGCAGTAGCTGTAAGTAATTGATTTCTTAAACCAATAATTCCACGAGATGGAATATTGAATTTAATAATCATACGCTCGCCCTTAGTCTCCATACTTAACATTTCACCTTTACGAAGTGTTACGAACTCAACTGCTCTACCTGAAAGATTTTCTGGTAAATCAATTGTTAACTCCTCAATTGGCTCACATTTTTTACCATCAATTTCTTTGATGATAACTTGTGGTTGTCCGATTTGTAATTCGTAACCTTCTCTTCTCATTGTTTCAATAAGAACAGATAAGTGAAGTACTCCACGACCAAATACCATGAATTTATCAGCAGAATCAGTTTCACCTAACTTCATAGCTAAGTTTTTCTCTAATTCTTTTGTCAATCTTTCTCTAATATGACGAGAAGTTACAAATTTACCCTCTTTACCAAAGAAAGGAGAGTCATTAATTGTAAACAACATACTCATTGTAGGCTCATCAATAGCAATTGTTTGTAAAGCTTCTGGATTTTCAATATCAGCGATAGTATCACCAATCTCAAAACCTTCAACTCCAATAATTGCACAGATATCACCTGCAATAACTTCTTCTACTTTTTTACGACCAAGTCCTTCAAAAGTGTGTAATTCTTTAATTCTTGATTTTATAACTTTACCATCTCTTTTTACCAAAGAAACTGCCATACCTTCTTTTAAAACTCCTCTTTCAAGACGACCAATAGCGATACGACCTGTAAATGCAGAGAAATCTAAAGATGTAATCAACATTTGTGGAGTTCCTTCAGAAACTTTAGGAGCAGGTACATTTTTTATTACCATGTCCAATAAAGGCTCAATGTTTTCAGTTTGGTTTTTCCAATCGTCAGACATCCAGTTGTTTTTAGCAGAACCATAAACAGTTGGGAAATCCAATTGCTCTTCAGTAGCTCCTAATTCAAACATTAAGTCAAAAACTTTTTCATGTACTTCTTCTGGAGTACAGTTTTCTTTATCAACTTTATTGATAACCACACAAGGCTTCAATCCTAAATCAATTGCCTTTTGTAATACAAAACGAGTTTG
Source organism: Flavobacterium sp. AJR (assembly GCF_002156885.1). Lineage (NCBI taxonomy): Bacteria > Pseudomonadati > Bacteroidota > Flavobacteriia > Flavobacteriales > Flavobacteriaceae > Flavobacterium > Flavobacterium sp. AJR. The sequence goes on from NZ_NCWQ01000049.1 coordinate 29,272, forward strand.
TGGCATTGGTCCTTCAAAAGCATCTACTAGCAAACATACACCATCGGCCATGTTTAGTACACGTTCTACTTCACCACCAAAATCGGCGTGACCAGGAGTATCAATAATATTGATTTTTGTTCCTTTATATTGAACTGATACGTTTTTAGAAGTAATAGTAATACCTCTCTCACGCTCTAAATCATTATTATCAAGAATTAAATCACCTGTGTTTTCGTTGTCACGAAATAACTGACAGTGATACATAATTTTATCAACCAAAGTGGTTTTACCGTGATCGACGTGGGCAATAATTGCAATATTTCTAATAGATTCCATCTGAGATTTTTAATGGGTGCAAAGGTACACTTTTTTTTAATATAAAAACTATTTAGACAATAGTTTACATATTCTTAACTGATTACACCCAAAAAATAGTTTTAAATCAAGGCTTTTAAATATCTTGTAATTGATGTTTAATAATTTGGTAATTATTAATTATATTTGAGTAATGAAAAACAAAACCAATCAAATTACATTAATTTACTTTGTCATTTCTCTATTTCTGGCAATCATTTGCCATAAATACCTGCTTAACAATATTTCAAACACGCAATACTACTACTTCAGCTTCATAAAAGACCTAGTTTTCATCATTTTAACAGGTTTGCTTTACAGGTTTATCCTATCAAAAAACGACGCCAGAAACATTACAGTGTTCGAAAAACTAAAGAAATCGAATGATGAAATCAAAGAATCAAATGAGAAATATAATATAGTTGCAAAAGCAACCAGCGACACTATTTGGGACTGGAAAATTCAAGAAGACAACATCACCTGGAACAAAGGAATCGAAAATGTGTTTGGGTACAAACCTGAAGAAGTTGGAAACAATTCCAGATGGTGGTTTGACAAAATTCATCCAGAAGACAGTATCAGAATGTCAGTAAAACTATATTCATTTATAGAACAAAAAACCGAAAAATGGCAAGACCAATATCGTTTTAGATGTGCCGATTCTACTTACAAATATGTCCTTCACCGAAGTTTTCTCTTAAAAGACGAAAACGGAAGAGCCATTAGAATGATTGGAGCTATACAAGATATTACAAAGCAAAAAGAGGAAGAACAACGACTAAAATTACTAGAAACAGTAATTACTCAATCCCGAGATTCTATACTAATTACCGAAGCAGATTCTCATGACGGTAAAATCCCACGAATCGTATATGTAAACCCATCTTTTACCAGAATGTCAGGATACCAATCCGAAGAAGTAGTAGGCAAATCTCCTAATATCTTTAAAGGCCCTAATTCCGACTCAAGCGAGCTTCAAAAATTAATAAAAGCAATAAAAAACAAAGAAGAATGCTTAATAGAAACCATTAGCTATACCAAAAGCAAACAAGAATACTGGGTTCGCTACTCCATGATACCTATTTTTAATGCTGAAAATATAGTTTCGCACTGGATCTCAATACAAAGAGACATAACTGAAGAGAAAAAACTTGAAAAAGAAAAAGAACACCTTATTCGAGAACTAACTCAGAACAACAAAGACTTAAAACAATTCTCATATATAACCTCACACAACCTTAGATCCCCTTTATCAAATCTAACCGGACTACTAAACCTCATAGAAGATATTCCGATTGAAAATGAAGAATTAAAAGAAATCTTAAACGGCTTTAACAAATCGACTCATTTACTAAACGAAACAATCAACGATTTAGTAAAAGTTATCATAATCAAAGACAATCCATCGATACAAAAAGAAGAAGTCTTACTAAATGAAGTTTTCGAAAATGTCTTCAATCAGCTAAACTTTCAAATTGAATTATACAAGCCAATAATAAAACTAAAGTTTGAAAAAGTAACCGTATTAAACATAAACAAAGCATACATTGAAAGCATACTACTAAACCTATTAACCAATTCTATCAAATACAGATCTGAAGACCGTAAATTAAAAATTACCATTTCGGCCAATCAAATTGATGACAGCATAAGTTTAATATTTAAAGATAACGGAATTGGAATTGACCTTGAAAGAAACAGAGATAAAGTTTTCGGACTTTACCAAAGATTCCACAACTATCCCGACAGTAAAGGACTTGGCTTGTACCTTGTAAAATCTCAAGTCGAAACAATGGGAGGCACAATTAGCATAGATAGCGAAGTCAATAAAGGAACTTCATTTACTCTAATATTCAAAAACAAATAAAATGTTTGATCAAATTTTATGCATAGACGACGACCCCATAGCACTAATGCTATGCAAAAAAGTAATCACCAAAGCTGCATTTTCTAATGAAATAATAACCGCACAAAACGGAGAAGAGGCTTTATTATACTTCAACACCCTTAAGTACAACACCAAACCCAACGATCTTAACAGCAAAAAACCAAGACTTATCTTCTTGGATTTAAATATGCCCGTAATGGGAGGCTGGGAATTTCTAGACCATTTCTCTACAGCCAACTACTCAGACTTCAACACCATCAACATAATCATACTATCCTCTACTATAGATCCAGATGACCTGGAAAAAGCAAAAAAATACCCCATGATACTTGACTTCCTATCAAAACCCATCACCCTACAAATGCTTGAATACATAAAAGACAAAATGGGTATTTAAACAAAAAAAACTCCTTAATAAATAATTATTAAGGAGTTTTTTTTAGAGCATAAAAAAAGCTCTCTAAAAGAGAGCTTTTTAATATATTTTAAGCAAATTGTATGATTACAATTTAGCTACATGTTTCGTTAATTTAGATTTTAAATTAGACGCTTTGTTATCATGAATGATATTCTTTTTCGCTAATTTATCAATCATAGAAATTACAGTTGATAATTTTGAAGTAGCATCTTGCTTATCAGTAGCTATTCTTAATGCTTTAATAGCATTACGAGTAGTTTTATGTTGATATCTGTTAAGAACTCTTCTTTTTTCGTTACTTCTGATTCTTTTTAACGCTGACTTATGATTTGCCATTTTTTTTTAATTTTAGATGTAATAATTATTATAAATACTAGTTAAAAAAGAAAAGCCTCCCACAATTGTAAAACAATCACTTTAGCTTTAACTAATAAAACAAAAACCGAGACACCAGCTTCTATTTTACAAAACTTATTTACAACTAATTTAGTAGTCCGTAAGGGAATCGAACCCCTGTTACCAGGACGAAATCCTGAAGTCCTAACCCCTAGACGAACGGACCAGTATTCTTCTAAGTTTTTAATAAATTATTAAAAATTGAAATTGTAGCCCGTAGCGGAATCGAACCGCTCTTACATGGATGAAAACCATGCGTCCTAACCGATAGACGAACGGGCCATTGTATTTTCAATATTCAAATAACTTTTAACCTGCAAAAAAGTAGTAGCCCGTAGCGGAATCGAACCGCTCTTACATGGATGAAAACCATGCGTCCTAACCGATAGACGAACGGGCCTGCTTCTGTATTGCGGTTGCAAAGATACAACTGTTTTTTAGATGCACAATAGCTGAAGCAAAAAAAATTAAAAAAATTAATACGCCTTAGCAAAAAGCACTCTTCTTGAAGAAGAATTACCAGTAAACACACAGGCTCCCGCCTCTTCTACTCCATCCAAAGGAATACATCTAATTGTTGCTTTCGTTAAATCTTTAATCTTCTCTTCTGTAGCTGCAGTACCATCCCAATGAGCTGATACAAAGCCACCTTTATTCTCTAAAACATCTTTAAACTCATCAAAATTATTTACCTCTGTAATATGAGTATTTCGATAATCTAATGCTTTATTATACAAATCAACTTGAATTTGACTCAATAAATCGTTCACATAAGTCACAATTCCATCTTTCGAAACCGTTTCTTTAGTTAACGTATCTCTTCTTGCAATTTCAAAAGTTCCATTTTCTAAATCTTTAGGACCAACCGCAATTCGAATCGGCACTCCTTTTAATTCATATTCATTAAACTTAAATCCTGGCTTTTGTGTAGTTCTATCATCATACTTCACAGCTATATTCAACTTTCTTAACTGAGAAACCAATTCATTTACCACAACAGTAATTTCACCTAGCTGCTCATCTGTTTTATGAATAGGAACAATCACTACTTGTATAGGTGCTAAATTTGGAGGCAAGACCAATCCTTTATCATCTGAGTGCGTCATTACTAAAGCTCCCATTAATCTCGTAGAAACTCCCCAAGAAGTTCCCCACACATATTCCTGCTTCCCTTCGGCATTTGCAAACTTCACATCAAATGCTTTTGCAAAGTTTTGTCCTAAGAAATGAGAAGTTCCTGCTTGCAATGCTTTACCATCTTGCATTAATGCTTCAATACAATAAGTTTCTTCAGCACCTGCAAATCGTTCCGTTTCTGTTTTTATTCCTTTTACAACTGGAATCGCCATAAAATTTTCAGCAAAATCAGCATATACATTCATCATTTTCTCTGACTCTTCAACAGCTTCACTTTTCGTAGCGTGAGCTGTATGACCTTCCTGCCACAAGAATTCGGCTGTTCTTAAAAACAATCGAGTTCTCATTTCCCAACGAACCACATTTGCCCATTGATTAATTAATAAAGGCAAATCACGATATGACTGTACCCATCCTTTATAGGTAGACCATATAATAGCCTCACTTGTAGGACGAACAATTAACTCTTCTTCTAGTTTCGCATTAGGATCAACCATAAGCTTTCCTGGCTTATCGGGATCATTCTTTAATCTATAATGAGTAACAATAGCACATTCTTTTGCAAATCCTTCTGCATTTTTCTCCTCAGCTTCAAACATGCTTTTTGGAACAAATAACGGAAAGTAGGCATTTTGATGTCCTGTTTCTTTAAATTTTCGATCTAACTCAGCCTGCATTTTTTCCCAAATAGCATATCCGTACGGCTTAATAACCATACATCCTCTAACTCCTGAATTCTCGGCTAAATCCGCTTTTACAACCAGCTCGTTATACCATTTTGAATAATCTTCTGATCTTGTAGTAAGGTTCTTACTCATATTGAATAGTTTGGCACAAATTTTGTTTAACTTATTTTAACTAAATAGTTCCACAAAACTAACTATTTTTGTATTGTCCAACAATAAAAAAATCCACAGATATGAAAACTAATATTTTTTTCCAAAAAAACACGGCTCTTTTTTCCATTACAGCCTTATTGTGTTTTCTAGTAACTTCGTGTGGTTCTTATCAAAATAGTTCTTATTATGACAACGATGGCATATATAGAACATCATCTAATAATTACACAGAAAGAGTTACTACTAGCAGCACCAATAATCAATACAAAGATTATTTTAGCTCCCTACAAAACAATGACGAACCTACAGAAATCTTTACAAATGTTGACAATTATGGTTCTTATAACGAATCTGATGACAGCATAGCAAACTCAAGCATTAGTTATGCAGGTTGGGGAAGCAATGTTCAAGACGTATCTGTAAACATATACCCTAATACTTGGGGATTGTCTTTTGGTTTTGGTTACCCTTATTATGGTGGCTTTGGTTACGGTTACGGTTGGGGTTACCCATATTATGGTGGCGGATGGGGCTACCCATCGTACTATCCTTATTATGGATACAGACCTTATTATGGCTACCGATACAACGACTACTCTTATAACTATGGCCGCAGAGGTTCTTACTACAATAATAGCGTAGGCCGTAATAATAGCTATTACAACAATAGAAGTTATTCTAGAAACTCTAACTACTCTGTAAACAGAAGAGGAAGTAGTGATTATACTAATTCCCGAACTACAAACTTCACCAACAGAAGAGGAAACAGTAACTATACCGACTACAGAAGAAGTGATTCTCAGAACTCTAACTACAACACTAACAGAAGAGGAAATACCAACTCAAATTATACAGATTACAGAAGAAACGACTCTTACAATACAACAAGAAATACCAACGGTAATTCTAATTACACTAGAAGAGATCAATCTTCGGGTTCACAAAACAGCACTTACACCCCAACACGAAGAGATAACAGCGGTAGCACTCCAACCAGAAGCTATAATCCTGGTTCATCTAGTCCAACTAGAACCTATACCCCTTCTAGCTCTCCATCCAGATCATACAGCCCTAGCTCATCAGGAGGCGGCGGAGGAAGAATGTCTGGCGGTGGCGGAGGCGGCGGAAGATCTTCTGGCGGCGGAAGAAGATAATTTACATCTTCTTTAAAACGAATTAAAACCTATTTATCTGAACATGAAAAAGTATATATTCCTAATCCTTACTGGACTATCTATTAACGCAATACACTCTCAGGGTATTTCTGACGCAATGCGTTATTCACAAGACAACCTAAACGGAACTGCTCGTTTCCGTGCTATGGGTGGTGCATTTGGAGCGCTTGGTGGTGATTTATCATCTTTAAATATCAACCCTGCCGGTTCTGCTGTATTTGCAAATAACCAGTTTGGTGTAACATTAAGTAATTACAACACAAAGAACAACTCTAATTATTTTGGCGCAAAAACCAACGAAAGCAATAATTCATTTATACTGAATCAAGCTGGAGGAGTTTTAGTTTTTAATAATTATCATTCAAAAAGTAACTGGAAAAAAATATCCGTAGCTGTTAATTACGAAAACACTAACAACTACAACAACGATATATTTTCTGCTGGAGTAAACCCAACAAATTCTATAGACCAATACTTTTTAGACTATGCTAACACAGGTAATGGTGGCGCGCCAGTGCCTCAAGAATTTGTTAGAACAAATAAAGGAGAAAGTATAAGTAGCCTATATCGATATCTAGGCAATAGCTTACCTAGCTACCAATACCCTGGCCTAAGCGGATATTCAGCACAGCAAGCCATGTTAGGTTACCAAGGATTCATAATCGACCCAATGGACGCTAATAATCCAAATAGCCAATACCTATCTCTTGTCCCTGCTGGAGGAAATTATTATCAAGAAAATGAAATTCATACCAATGGCTATAATGGCAAGCTATCCTTTAATGCTGCAACATCCTATAAAGACAAACTATACGTAGGAATAAACTTAAACTCTCATTTTACTGATTATACAAGAAATACAAGTTTTTACGAACACAATAACAACAACACAAGCGCAAATTACAAGATAGACAGAGCCTTTTTTGACAATCAACTATATACGTACGGAACAGGTTTCTCTTTCCAAGTAGGTGCTATTGCCAAAGTAACTGACCAAGTACGATTAGGTCTTGCTTACGAATCGAATACTTGGTACAAACTCTACGATGAAACGACTCAATCATTAGTAACTGTACAAAGCAATAACACTGGAGAATTATCTCCTACTATAGTTGACCCACAAATAGTGAACATATATGAATCATACAAACTGCAAACTCCAGGAAAATGGACCGCAAGTTTTGCATACGTATTTGGAAAAACTGGATTATTAAGTGTTGATTATGCGATTAAAGATTATGGCAACACTAAGTTTAAACCAACAAACGACAGTTTTTTTAGAGGAGTAAATAATACTATGAGCGACCAATTGACTAATAGTAGCGAAGTACGAGTTGGTGCGGAATATAAAATCAAACTACTTAGCTTAAGAGCTGGTTACAGATTTGAACAAAGCCCATACAAAAACAGCTCTACAATTGGCGATTTAAATGGATATTCAGGAGGTTTAGGATATAACTTTGGCTCTACTAAGGTAGATCTAGCCTATTCTTATGCTAAGAGAAATTCTCATCAAGCATTCTTTAGTCAAGGATTTACTGATGGCGCTAATATTAACACAAAATTCAATAACGTTTCATTGACTATGTTATTTGAATTATAATTAGCATAAACAAAACATATAAAAATCCGTCTCGATAAGAATCAGACGGATTTTTTTTAGCCCTGATGGAAGCAGCATCCTTTTTCTGGCTTCTTTAGACAGAAAAAGATATAGCGGACAGCAGGTTCCAGCTCCTAGAACTCATAACAACAACTTCAGAAAAAAGAAGGAATCATGGTGTTTCTAGGAATAAAAAATGTAATTTTGCACTCCAATTTATAAAAGTATGAGAACCAAGTCTTTAAAAAAGAATAAAATCAACGTAATCACTCTTGGGTGTTCGAAAAATGTATATGATAGTGAAGTACTTATGGGTCAACTTCGCGCCAGCGGAAAGGAAGTAACACATGAAGCTCCTGCTGCCGAAGAAGGCAATATTATTGTAATAAACACTTGTGGTTTTATTGATAATGCTAAAGCAGAATCAGTAAACATGATTTTAGAGTACGCAGATAAGAAAGAAAAAGGATTAGTAGATAAAGTTTTCGTGACAGGATGTCTGTCTGAACGTTACAGACCTGACTTAGAAAAAGAAATCCCAAATGTTGACCAATATTTTGGTACAACTGAGTTACCTCAATTATTAAAAGCACTAGGAGCTGATTATAAACATGAATTATTAGGTGAACGTTTAACTACAACTCCTAAAAATTACGCTTATTTAAAAATTGCTGAAGGTTGCGACAGACCTTGTAGTTTTTGTGCTATTCCGCTTATGCGTGGAAAACACGTATCGCAAACTATTGAAAAATTAGTAAAAGAAGCTGAAGGCTTAGCTAAAAATGGTGTAAAAGAATTAATCTTGATTGCTCAGGATTTAACTTATTACGGCCTTGACATATACAAAAAAAGAAATCTAGGCGAATTACTTGAAGCTTTAGTAAAAGTAGAAGGTATTGAATGGATTCGTTTGCATTACGCCTTCCCTACTGGTTTCCCGATGGACGTTCTTGAAATCATGAAACGCGAGCCAAAGATTTGTAATTATATTGATATTCCGTTGCAGCACATTTCGGATTCGGTTTTAAAATCAATGCGTCGTGGTACAACTCAAGAAAAAACAACAAAATTATTAAAAGATTTCCGCAATGCTGTTCCTGGAATGGCTATTAGAACTACACTTATTGTAGGTTACCCAGGAGAAACTCAAGAGGATTTTAATATTCTTAAAGATTTTGTTCAGGAAATGAAATTTGACAGAATGGGTTGTTTTGCTTATTCTCATGAAGAAAATACACACGCTTATTTACTTGAAGACGATGTTCCGGATGATGTTAAACAAGCTCGTGCTAATGAAATCATGGAATTGCAATCTCAAATTTCATGGGATTTAAACCAAGAGAAAGTAGGACAAACTTTTAAATGTATTATTGACAGAAAAGAAGGTGGTCATTTTGTTGGAAGAACAGAGTTCGATAGTCCTGATGTTGACAATGAAGTATTAATTGATGCGTCTAAAAACTATCTAAAAACTGGAGAATTTGTTAATATTAAAATAATAGAAGCTACAGAATTTGATTTATACGGTGAACCTGTTTAAATTTACAATACATTTTTTTTGAATATTTGATTTTAAAACATAAGACATGAAAACAATTCAAACAGCAATAGTATTTGCCTTTATGTTATTTTTTGCAAATTCTGTTTCTGCTCAATACGGAAACGGGTATGGTAATGGCTATGGTGGCGGTGGCTACGGTGGTGGTGGCTACGGCGGCGGCAGAATGAACGGTAGTATGAGCCAAGGTATGGGACAGATGGGTAATACCAGCAAACCCAAAGAGACTCCTGTTGAGGAAATTGTTGCCACAATAATGGAAGAACTAAAGCCTGAACTTAACCTTGATGCGTTACAAGAAATTGCAGTATCGAATGTTTTGATTGAAAGTATAAAAGAACAAGGTATACTTTTGAAAAACGAAAGTAGCAGCCAAGATGATAAAATAAAACAAATTCAAGCTCTTTCTGAAGTTACCAATAAACGAGTATCTGATTTTTTAAACAAAGATCAAAAAGAGAAGTACACTGTTTTTATGGAGCAACGCAAAAATCAAACTGGTTCCAAAAAAGCTAAGAAAAAGAAAAAATAATTGTTTTCTCTAAACATAAAAACAATTTCAAGATATGAAAAAGTATTTTTACTGTCTGATTACAGCAATTGCAATTACTTCTTGCTCAACGAATCCTTATAAGAGTAGCGAAAAAGTATACGACCAGCAACTTAAGACTCTTGAAGACAAAATTACTAGCAAAGAGGCTCAGCCTATACCAGCACCAACAGTAGCTGTAAGTATAGACACTTCGTACGCTAAGCAATTACATATTTACAGAGACTCTCTTTCGATAACTGGATCGACTCCATTACAAAATGGTATTAATACGGAATGGATTGGTACCGTAAATTTTAATTTACGCAAACCAAACTTCATCATTATTCACCATACAGCACAGGATTCTTTGCAACAAACTGTAAATACTTTTACTAAAGTAAAAACGCAAGTAAGTGCTCACTATATTATCTCCAGAGATGGTAAAGTGGTACAAATGCTAAACGATTATTTACGTGCTTGGCATGCTGGTAACTCGACTTGGGGAAAAAATACCGATCTTAATTCTTCTTCGTTAGGTATCGAATTAGATAATAACGGAACTGAGCCTTTCTCTGAAACACAAATAAGTAGCTTAATTGCTCTATTAACGAGATTGAAAAAAGAGTATAATGTTCCTGCGCAAAACATTTTGGGACATGGAGATATTGCTCCGGGAAGAAAACAAGACCCTAGTAAATTATTTCCTTGGAAAACACTAGCTGGTCTAGGTTTTGGGATTTGGCAAGATGAAATTCTGGAAGAAGCTCCGTTTGATTTTAAAATAGAACCTGCTTTACGCATCATAGGTTACAATACAAAGAATCTTACATCGGCAATTACCGCTTTTAAACTCCATTATATTCAAACCGAAGTTGATAGCGTATTAGATAGAAAAACAATAAATACTATTTATTCTATCTACAAGAAACAATAAAAAAGATTATACAATATATAAAAACACGTTTTAGCCTTTCTAAAACGTGTTTCTTTTTATAGAAACAATTCTAAATAAAAAAACTGCCAAAACATAGTTATGTTTTGACAGCTTAAAAAAAAAAAAAAAATATCAATCTTAATATCTTAAAAAGAATAAGTAGCAGCTACCAATGCGAAGACCATCTTGCCAGTTGGGGCAGAATTACTGTCAAGAAAAATATCTTCGGAAGCGCTATCTAATCTTACCTCTGGAATTATCGTCATATTTCCAACTTTATAATTAAGTGATAACGTATTTGCAAAAACACTAGAACCCGCAAGCGTTCCTAAACTTACGGCAGCATCTTTAGCGTCAAAATATTCTATTCTGTAAGCTAGCCCAAGATTATCCTTGAACTTATAATATGCATATCCTACTAATGAAAACCACTCTCCATCAAGATCACTATCAAAATCGTTTGTAGTTTTAGCATAAGTAGCATTAAATCCTAAAGAAAATGCATCGTTAATTGCCTTTGTTCCCACAAAATCAATTTGCGTTTTATTTTCCCCAGTTGGCACAACTGTAGTTCCCGGAGTTGGATTTGTACTTCCTGAAGTAAAATTCAAATAAGCACTCCCAGTATCAGCTATATATGCCAATTGCCCAACATAGGTTTTCTGGCTAGAACCTGCCTCCATTGCCGATTTAAAATCTGTTGGGTTGGTGATACCAAACATAGCACTGAATTCTCCGTTTGTATATTGTGCTTTTACTCCTGTATTAAAGAACGGCCCGTATGAAAACGCGTAAGACATACTGTAATTTTTATTATCTACGGCATCTAATAACTCATATCCTATATGAGTACCAAAACTACCTGCTGTTATTGAAAAACTATCCGATAAATCATATTTAAGGAATAACTGTTTAATTAAAAAAGACGGTTCATTATTATTATACTCATTATAAGAGAACTCGGCCGCTCTTGTTCCAAATCCTAAATCGACAAAAGCAGAAGCTTTTCCAAATTTATGCGAAGCTTCAAATGACGCCATTCCTAGTTCGAATGAGTCCTGAGAATTTGTAAAACTAGTTAAACCGTTTTGTTGTTTAGAAAAATCATATTTGTAATAAACATCTGCTGACCCTCCAAATGTAGTTGCTGGAGCAGTAGTTTCTTTATCTTCTTGGGCAAAAGCAAAAGAACTCGTTAACATCAAAGCTAAAATATGTATTACTTTTTTCATGTTTAAGATGGTTTTAGTTAATAATTTGGTTATAGTTAATAATTGGTTTGGTTATTTTATAAATGCCATTTATATTCTATATGATATCAAAGAACTGCAGTAACTTAAAACATGTTTCTGAGGCGAATTTATTAACTTTTAGATTAGATAATCATATAAAAATTATTTTTTTGATGCGTTTTTGAAAGAATTACGGATTACAAAAATTACACTACTTAATTATTGTTATTTTACATTTTACAGGTACGTTTTTAAAAAATACAATAATCAATAAAAACAAAAAATACCGCATTTAACACAAAAAACAAAAATACACCCAAAAATAAATAGGGGTTATTATAAAAAATAAACGCTATAAATACTCTACACCCATAAAAAACGTAGACGAAAGTGTTTTTAATTAAAAATAACAAAATCATCAATATAAACACACACAGAAAAACACTTAACCATAATTCCTACAAAAACAAAAGACACAAAATACACAATCACGCCTCTAAAAATGCATTTTAAAAGAGCGAAATCCAACTAACTAAAAAGGAGAAAATCCTACCTATTAAATATTATAGCTAATAAAAACCCAAAATGCTCACAGATACAGCATCACAACTATGCATTAATAAAACAACCTAAGAGATCTATTAATAGACAAAAACACTATCTAAAAAAATTAAAAGAGAATATCTCCCAGAATGGGAATTACAAAAAGAAGAGGATTATTTTTGAGCAAAAAAAAGTCCCAATCCGAAAATTCGGATTGGGACTTTACTATTTATTTAAAGCTGACTATTTCTTAGCTAAAGCTGCACTCATTTCCATAGAAATTGCTGAACGCTCCATCTTTAATTTTCCTGACATTGTTTCGATAACTACAGTTGTTTCTGCAAGTTCTGAAACTTTACCATGAAGACCACTTTTTGTTATTATCTTATCACCTACTTTTAGGCTACTTTCGAATTCTTTTTCATTTTTTGCACGTTTTTGTTGCGGTCTAATCATAAAGAAATAGATTACCACAAACATTAATAGAAACGGTGCAAATTGAGTTAATTGTTCCATAATTTAAATTCTGTTTTTATTTAATTGATTATTACATTAAACCACGACCAGCTTTAATTAACTTTTTGCTAGCCTCTAGTTCTTTTACAAGATTATCTAAAATCCCGTTGATAAAAATACTACTTTTTGGTGTAGAATACTCTTTTGCAATTTCTAAATATTCGTTAAGAGTTACTTTCACTGGAATTGAAGGGAATTTCAAAAATTCACAAATTGCCATTTTCAAGATAATTGTATCAATTTCGGCAATACGATCACTATCCCAGTTTGGTGTTTTATCTACATATTCTTTAGCAAATTCGGTTTCGTTTAAAACTGTTTTTCTAAACAAGTCTTTTACAAAATCTCTATCCTCATTGTCTTTATACAATTTCGGAACTCTAAAATTATCATCTTCTCCAGCCGTAATCGCTTTTAATTGTTTGATAATATGTGTATTTACAACAGGAATATCATCTACCCAAGTAAGCTTATCATCTTCTAGATACTCATATAATTTTTCATTAGGAACGATTACTTCTGTAAATAAATCAACAATAAACTGTTTGTCTTCTTCAAACGTATTTACTGTATTACTCATGTATTTAGCATACTGCTTACTCGCTTTTATATCGTTAAGAAGTAATAAAATATAATCGTCATTTAATGACCAATTATCAATTTTACGATTCTCCATCGCTATACTAAAAGAATTATTTTCGGCTAGGATTTGAAAAATTGCATTTTTAACGAATTTTTCATTTGGATTACGCTCTTGAGGAGTTGCAAGATGTTTTTTGCTTGATAAGTGTAAAAATATAGTTTCTTTTTTACAAATTTCGATTAACGAAGAAAGCATCACAAGATATAAATCCTGAATATTGTCAATACTATAAAAAAGAAACTTTTCTTCTTTTTCAAGATTATCAGAACCGTTTTGATGCATCGCATAAATGGACTGCATTACTTTAACGCGTATGTGTCTTCTATTTACCACCTTGTAAGAACATTTAAAAATTAGTTTGCAAAAATAAGAATTTCATGCCTTATAATAAAATTTATATTTACTTTATTTAAGAATAGTTTTCAGCCGCAGTCGCAGTTTGTACCAATAAAAAAGAGTCGCAGTTTTCAGTACAAAAAAAAAGTCTCAGTTTTCAGTCTCAGTTTACACTTAGGCACTGAGACTGAAAACTGAGACTATAAACCAAACTAGCTTTTATTTTTTGCTATTCTCAATTTTTCTTAAATCGATACGATTTTGAGCAATTGTTAACGCAGCTTGGTGTGTAGTTATACCATTTTTAATAGCATAATCAAAAATCTCAAGCGTTGTATTGTAAATATTTTCTGTCTTACGCATGATCTCAGCTTTGTCATAATGCTCTAACTCAGCGTAAACATTAATAATTCCACCAGCATTAATCAAGAAATCCGGAGCATAAAGTATTCCTCTTTCTTGTAATATTAAACCGTGAACATTCTCGTTTGCCAATTGGTTATTAGCCGCACCAGCAATAACTTTAGCTTTTATTTTCTTTACAGTATCATCGTTTAATGTTGCTCCCATTGCACATGGTGCATAAACATCAACATCTGCACTATATATATCATCTCCTGCAAAAATAGTCGCACCGTATTTAGCCGCTACTTCATACAATTTTTCTTCGTTGATATCTGTAATAGTAACTATAGCTCCTTCTTTAGTTAAATAATCAACCAAAGTTTCTCCTACGTGTCCAATTCCTTGTACCAATACTTTTTTACCAGCTACACTATCCGAACCAAATTGTTGTTTTACTGCAGCTTTCATTCCTAAAAACACACCGTAAGCTGTAACAGGAGAAGGGTTTCCTGAACCACCTCTTTCTTCAGAAATTCCAGTAACATAAGGAGTAACATCTCTTACAATGTCCATATCTCTGGTTTCCATACCAACATCTTCGGCAGTAATATATCTTCCGCTTAAAGAATGTACAAATTCTCCAAACTTACGCATCAATTCTGGTGTTTTCTGAGTTTTAGCATCCCCGATAATAACGGCTTTACCTCCACCAATGTTTAATCCCGTAATAGCTGCTTTGTAAGTCATCCCTCTAGAAAGACGCAAAACATCATTTAATGCTTCCCATTCGTTAGCATAATTAAACATCCTTGTTCCTCCCAAAGCAGGTCCCATAACTGAATTATGAATACCAATAATTGCTTTTAAACCTGTATCTTTGTCGTTGCAAAATACAATTTGTTCGTGATCATCAAACGATAGTTGACCAAAAACGGGATCCATTTTTTGAAGTTCCTTTCCAGTTGCAAAAGCTGCATTCATAGCAATAATTTTTATTAGTTAAAATTACGAATTTGTCAAAAAGACATTTCAAATTTATACAAAAAATATACATACAGCATTTTTTTAATTAAAAAATAACAATCCAACAATTAAATATTTTCTAACGAAAATCCTGTAAATTGCTTTAAATCGACACTTATTAGCAAAATAATTTTATTTCAACATAGAATATCTTAAAAAAATGAAAGAATTACGTTATTTAAACAAATATTTTATTAAATATAAATACAGTTTTTCCTTAGGAATTTTTATCACAATAATCGCACAAATATTTTCATTATTTACGCCTAAACTTATAAGTAAATCATTAAGTGCTATTGAGAAGTTTGATAAACTCCCAAAAGCCGAGAAAGCATCTGAAGCCGTATTGTCTTTTTACAGAGAAGAACTCATACACAACGTTTTACTAATTATCGCTACAACTATTGTTGCCGGTTTCCTTACTTTTTTAATGAGACAAACCTTAATTGTTATGTCTCGTCATATCGAATTTGACCTGAAAAATGAGGTATTTCAGCAATACGAAAAACTATCCCAGAATTTCTACAAACAAAACCGAACCGGAGATTTAATGAATCGTATCAGCGAGGATGTTTCTAAAGTACGTATGTATGTAGGTCCAGCGGTAATGTACACGATTAACACCTTTATTCGTTTTGCAATCGTAATTATATATATGTATAATGTTTCGCCTCTTTTAACCTTATACACCATTTTACCATTACCAATATTATCGTATTGTATTTTTAAATTAAGCACCGAAATCAATAAACGAAGTACTGTTTTTCAACAATATTTATCGAAAGTTTCGAGCTTTACTCAAGAAATTTTCTCAGGGATTCGAGTTATTAAAGCCTATTCACTAGAAAATCAACACCAAAACAATATGGTTGATTTAGCAAATGAAAGCAAAAGCAAAAGTTTAAACCTTGCCAAAGTACAATCCTTATTTGGCCCATTAATGATTGCTTTAATAGGAATCAGTAATCTTGTCGTAATTTATTTTGGTGGGGTAATGTACATTAACGGAAGCATCAAAAGCCTTGGAACAATAGCTGAGTTTATTTTATATGTAAACATGCTTACCTGGCCTGTAGCTTCTCTTGGTTGGGTTTCATCAATGGTACAAGAAGCCGAAGCATCACAAAAAAGATTAAATGAGTTCCTGAAAATCGAACCAGAGATCAAGAACAACAATCCAAACCATTCGCCTATCGATGGTACAATTGCTTTTGAGAATGTGACCTATACTTACGAAGACACTAATATAACAGCTCTTAAAGATGTATCGTTTACAGTAAAAAAAGGTGAAACCTTGGCTATTTTAGGTAAAACAGGCTCAGGAAAATCAACGATATTATCTTTAATTTCACGCTTATATGATGTTCCTCAAGGACAAATCACGATAGACGGTAATGAAATAAGTAAATTAAATCTCAACGATTTACGCAACAACATTGGGATTGTACCTCAGGATGCATTCTTGTTTTCAGATAGTATTAAAAACAACATTAAGTTCGGTAACCAAAACGCAACCGACGAGGAAGTTATTGAGGCTGCAAAAAATGCTGTTGTTCATGATAATATTATTGGTTTTAACAAACAGTACGACACAATATTAGGAGAAAGAGGAATTACTCTTTCGGGCGGACAAAAACAACGTGTTTCTATCGCTAGAGCTATCATCAAGAACCCAGCTATCTTACTTTTTGACGACTGTTTATCTGCTGTAGATACTGAAACCGAAGAAACGATTTTAAACAACTTATTTGAGATTTGTAAAGACAAAACTACCATAATTGTGAGTCACCGTGTGTCGTCTGCCAAAAACGCAGATAGAATTATCATACTAGAGGAAGGAAAAATCATTCAACAAGGTTCTCATAATCAATTGATAAATCAAGAAGGGTATTATTCGGCACTATATTTAAAACAACTTTCCGAAAAAGAATTACTTTAATTGTTGTATAATAGATATTTTTTTAAGATTTTTGATTGCTATTAAATAAAAAAATTGATAGAACGGATTATGAGAGAAAATGACATGTTAGAAAAAGAAGAGATTTTTTCTAAAGTACTACGAGCAGGAAGAAGGACCTATTTCTTTGATGTAAGAGCTACAAAAGCAGACGATTACTATATCACGATTACCGAAAGCAAAAAATTTACAGAAGAAGACGGTTCTTTCCATTTTAAGAAACATAAAATTTACTTGTATAAAGAAGATTTTAACGCTTTCGCTGAAATTCTAGGAGAAATGACTTCTTATGTTTTAAACCATAAAGGAGAAGAAGTAATCTCAGAAAGACATCAGAAAGATTTTAAAAAAGAATACAGTTCTGAAAAAGAAGAAGTTGTATCTCACAGGTCGAGTTTTACAGATATTGATTTTGATGATATTTAATCAAATCACTGATAAGAAGTAGAAAGTCCAAAATCTAGTCAATTTTTGGACTTTTTTTATATCTTTTAAATTTCAAAAACATCTACAATGGAAGCAAATCTATTAATATTACCAGGTCTTGGTGATTCTGGCGAAAAACATTGGCAAATTTATTGGCTTAAAAAATTTAAAAATGCTACTAAACTCGTTCAGGATAATTGGGATGAACCTGTATTAAAAGATTGGCTCGAAAGATTAAATGAAATAATTTCTAAAATAGATAGTCCAACTATTTTAGTTGCTCATAGCCTTGCTGTTTCTCTTGTTATGCATTGGGCAAAGACTAATAATAACCCACACATTATAGGCGCTTTACTTGTTGCTCCTGCCGATGTAGATTCTCCTATACATACACCCGATTCTATTCGTAATTTCTCTCCAATACCAACTACAAAATTACAATTCCCGTCTATTGTCGTAGGAAGCCAAAATGACGAATATGCCACTATAGAAAGAACCGCCTATTTTGCCGAAATGTGGGGAAGTGATTTTATCGATGTTGGCTTAAAAGGACATATCAATTCAGCATCAGACCTGGAATATTGGGAAGAAGGACAAGAAATATTAAAGCAATTGATTGCGAAGATTAACTTGAGTTAAGTATTCAGTTTTCAGTCGCAGTTTCGGATTACAATAACTCAAACTGAGATTACAAACCTAAAATGCAAACTGAAACTGCGACTGAAAACTAATTATCCAATTCTTAACCCGTTTTCAATTTTAAAATCTGGCGCTAATAAAATAACGTCACCGTCCTCACCTACCGCACCAATTACTAGGCATTCGCTCATAAATTTCCCTATTTGTTTTCTCGGAAAATTAACCACACCAACGATTTGTCTGTTTAATAAATCTTCTTTTGAATATCGTTTGGTAATTTGTGCCGATGATTTTCGGATTCCGATTTCTGTTCCAAAATCTATTGTAAGCTGATACGCTGGTTTACGAGCTTCGGGAAAATCATCTACTTGTGTAATTGTTCCCACTCTCATTTCTACTCTTTCAAATTCTGACCAAGTTAAATCCATATTTTATTGAATTATTATTTT